>JAYQOZ010000001.1:0-25942 GCA_038145035.1 Gemmatimonadaceae bacterium
GGGGGTGTCGGGCGCCCCCCCGGGGGGGGGGGGGCGGCCCCCGCCCCCCCCCCCCCCCACCCCCTGAGGTTTTCAGCCGGCCGTAGGCAGGAGGCTGGCGTGCCACGCCTTCCCGGCCGGGACCTCAAATCGGGCCCGGTAGTCTCCCACCGTCGAGATCGTGGCATCAAAGACCGGCGTGGCGGACGTGACGTCGCCGTCCTGCGCCATCGCGCCGAAGTCGCCGCGGGTCACGCAGTGGACCAGGCCGAGCGTATCGCGGAAGTGCACCAGGCCGCCGCCCACCATCGACGTGCCGATGCCCTTCTCGGCTTCCTGCAGGAGCTTGAAGAGGCCATCGATCGAGCAGCCCGACGCGTCGGAGGCGGTTTCGTCGACACCGATGACCAGGAAGTGCTCGTCACGGAACTCGCGGGCGCAGGTCAGGGGATGGCCGTGGGCCTTCCAGTCCTTCAGGAAGCGGTCCACCGCCTTGAGCAGGCGGGGGGCGTCCACGTCGTCGAGTGGCGCGCGGGCGCCGAAGACCCAGCAGCGGGCGTCGTCGGGGAGCGAGGCGAAGTCTACGAGGGGCATGGCGGGAATTTAGCGGGTCCCAGGAGGGCCGGTCATCGCCGATGACGGGGCGACGCTACAGCAGTCCCAGCTCGAACCGCAGCGCGCTGGAAAGCGTCGGATGCGCAAACGAAAAGCCCGACGCCAGCAGCGCGCGCGGCAGCGCCCGCTGGCTCGCGAGGATTGTGCCCCGCGCCATCTCGCCGAACACCGTCGTGAGTGCGAGGGCCGGCACCGGACGCCGCGCCGGCCGGCCCCGCACGCGCGCCCACGTCGCGGCGAAGGGCGCCGAGGTCGCCGGCTCGGGTGCCGTCAGGTTGAGCGGACCCGACACGCGCTCCTGCATCAGTGCCCAGTGCACCGCGCCCACCCAGTCTTCGCGGCTGATCCAGCTCATCCACTGCCTGCCGCTGCCAAGCCTGCCGCCCACGCCCGCCTTGAACGGCAGCAGCATCTTGCCCAGCGCGCCGCCCGCCGGGTTGAGCACGATGCCCGTGCGCAGCAGCACGGTGCGGATGCCAGCGTCGCGGGCCGGGGCCGTGGCTGCCTCCCAGTCCCGCGCCACCTCGCCGAGGAAATCGTCACCGACGCTGCTCGACTCGTCGAGCACCTCGTCGCCGCGACTCCCGTACAAGCCCACGGCCGAGGCGCTGAGCAGCACCTGCGGCTTGGTGGCCATACGGGCCATGGACTCGGCAATCAGGCGCGTACTGCGCACGCGGCTTTCACGAATCTCCCGGCGCCGCTCCGGCGTCCAGCGCTCGGCGATCGTCGATCCCGCGAGATGGATCACCGCATCGATGCCGTCGAGTGCGCCGGCGTCGATGCTGCCAGCCGATGGATCCCAGCGCGCATCCGAGTCCGCACCCCGGCCGATCGTGCGCACGCGATGCCCACCGGTGGTCAGGAACGGGCGCAGTGCGGCACCGAGGAATCCGTTGCCGCCGGTCATGGCCACGTGACGCCGCGGGCTGGCCGCGAACAGCGCGTGCCGTTCGAGGTCGAGCTTCGTGAGCGCGTGCCGCCAGCGCAACAGCTGCTCGAGCCTGTCGCGGGTGAAGTGGCCGGCCACGATCTCCCCGAACGGCGGCAGCGGCAGTGCGAAGGCGATGCGGTCGTCCATCACGCTCGCGGCGTCGCCCGCGGGCTCCATGCGGTGCACGTGCTCCCAGCGCGCGAAGGGCCCCTGCACCTGCACGTCGCGGAACTCGCGGCCCTTCACGTAACCGCGGTGTTCCATCTCCCAAGTGGTGAGCAGCGGGCCCACGGGCACCTTCAGCGTGACACGCGAGCCGTCGGTGATGCCGCCGCTGCGCGCCACCACCCGCGCCGGCGCGAAGGCTGGCGTCAGCCGCTCGAAGGCGCCGGGCCGTTCGTGCCAGGCAAAGAGCGCGTCGGCCGAGACGGGCATCTCCGTGCGGAGCTGCACCACCGTCTCGCCCGCGGCCTTCACCACTCCTGCGTGTCCACCACTTTCCACAGGTACCACGAGGCCACCGTCCGGTAGGGCGCCCACTTGGCGCCGATCTGTGCGAGTCGTTGCGGAGTCGGGTGCGTCCGGAGGCGGTAGAGTCGCTTCACCGCCGTCTGCACCCCGAGGTCGAGCGTCGGCAGGACGTCGGGGCGTCCGAGCCGGAACATCAGGAACATCTGCGCCGTCCATTCACCCACGCCGCGCACCTTCGAGAGCAACGCAATCGCCGCCTCGTCGTCCAGCGACTCCACGTCCTCGAGCGGGATGCGCCCCTCCAGCACATCGGCGGCGAGCCCCTGCACATACTCGGCCTTTCGGGTGGAGAAGCCGATGCCGCGCAGCGTGGCGTGGGGAATGCGCAGCACCTCCCCGGGCTCCGGCATCCGGCCACCGAAGAGCGCCTCGAAGCGTCCGTAGATGGTGCCCGCCGCCTTCCCGCTGAGCTGCTGGTACACAATGGAACGCGCCAGGTAGGCGAAATGGGTCCCGCTGCGCTCGCGCGTGAGGCCGCAGGGGCCGGCGCGGCGAATCCAGTCGCCGAGCGTCGGGTCGACGGTGCAGAGATGCGCGATGGCACGCGCGTGGCGGGTCGGCATGGCCCGAAGTTACCTTCGTCCGCGCCATGGCCACCATCCTGCACGTCGACGACGAACCCTCCGTGGGCATGCTGCTGGCGCACACCATCGAGCGGGCCGGGCACCGCCCGCTGGGGGCAACATCGGTGCGCGAGGCCCTCGACGTGCTCGCGCGTGGCGGGGTGGACCTGGTTGTGTCCGATCACCAGATGCCGGAGCTGACGGGCCTCGACCTGCTGCTGCTCATGCAGCGCGAGGGCTATGACATCCCGGTCATCATCCTCACGGGCTCCGGCAGCATCGAACAGGCGGTGGCGGCCATCAAGGCCGGGGCCCTGGACTACCTCACGAAGCCCGTCGACGCGCAGCAGGTCGAGCTCGCCATCAAGCAGGCCCTGCACGTCCTGAGCCTCCGGCGGGAGAACGCGAGCCTGCAGCGCGAGGTGAGCAGCCTCCGGCAGCGCCACCGGATCGTCGGCGAGAGTCCGGCACTGCAGCGCGCCCTGAACGAGGTCGCGATGGCCGCGCCCACCCGCGCGACCGTGCTGCTCCTGGGTGAAAGCGGCAGCGGCAAGGAGCTCTTCGCGCGCGCCATTCACGAGCAGAGCGACCGCAGGCGGGGGCCGTTCATCCAGCTGAACTGCGCCGCCATCCCCGAGGGACTCATCGAGAGCGCCCTCTTTGGACACGAGAAGGGTGCGTTCACCGGGGCGCTGAAGCGGGTCGAGGGCGCCTTCGAGCGCGCGCACCACGGGACGCTGCTGCTCGACGAGATCAGCGAGATGCGCCTGGACCTGCAGGCCAAGCTCCTTCGCGTGCTCCAGGAATTGGAGTTTGAGCGCGTGGGCGGCGGTACAAAGGTTGTCGTGGATACGCGCATCGTCGCCACCAGCAACCGTGACCTTGCTGCCGAGACCACGGCGGGTCGATTCCGCCAGGACCTCTACTATCGGTTGAGCGTGGTGCCGATCCACATCCCGCCACTGCGCGAGCGGGTCGAGGACATCCCGCGCCTCGCCTTACGCTTCGCACTGCAGGCCGCCGAGGAATTCCGGCGTCCCGTGACTGGCATCGCAGCGGAGGCCCTGGACTGGCTGCGCGCGCAGCCGTGGCCCGGGAACGTGCGCGAGCTGCAGCATCTCGTCGAGCGCACGGTGATTCTCTCGCATGAAGCGGAGCTGCCCCTCCACCGCTTCACCGGCGGCGGAAGAGTCGCCGCGAGCCTCACATCGTCGTCCGCCGAGCACGCGGCGGACGATGGCGCCGTCATCCTGCATTCGCTCGACGTCGCCAAGGCGGAGGAGGCGTTGATTGCCGCGGCCCTGGCCCGCACCGGCGACAACCGCACACGGGCGGCCGAGTTGCTGGGTATCTCGCTCCGGACCCTGCGTAGCCGGCTCAACGCCCCAGGGAGCGTTCGGAAATAGTCACCGATCTCCCTCGGCAGTTCTTGCCGGTGGGCTGGAATTGCCGGGCTGTGTGACCGCTGAGCTTTTCGGTAACTCGTTTCACACCAGCTGGTTAGGACAGACCGTTGCGCGGCACGATTCGTGACGTTCGACGATGGCGTTCTGGCAACCATCACCGAGCACTGAGTGCCCGCCAACCGCACAGGATTCCGGTTCAAGCTGCCGAGCATAGCGCAGCGGGACGCCCTGCTCCAGACGCACACCGGGTTGGTACACATCCTCGCCCGCCGACTCCACGCGCGGTTCACGGACGAGGCGAAGCTCGACGATCTCATCGGTGCCGGGCTGTTCGGCCTGATGCGCGCCGCCATCGGCTTCGATGCGGGGCGGGGCCTCGCCTTCACCACCTACGCGACGCCGTTCGTTCGCGGTGCGATGCTCGACGAACTGCGCCGGCTCGATCTGGTGTCCGACAGCGTGCACCCCCGTTCGCCCGCCACGAACCAGGCCCGCCACTCCATCAGCCGCCCGCTGGGTTGCAGCCCGGACGCCTCCGCGATGGCACAGCCGCGTGGCGTCACCCTCGAGACGTATTGGAAGCACGGGAGCACGACGTCCGCGGCGGCGGCGGCACGCTGGCCGTCGACACCGCAGTTCCCGGCGGCGGGCAGCTGCGAAGCGCGCTCCCCAAACAGCTACCCGCGCACAATGTCGATCAGGTCATCGTCCTCGACCTCGACCTTGAGCGCGATTGCGCTGTTCCGTACGGGAGCATACCGGCACTGACGCTGGGTCGGATCTCCGCCTCGCGCTCGCCCTGATCAGCGTCGCCGGTCAGCTCACCCCCACCGTGGGGGGAGTGCAGGAGTGCAGCTACGCCTGGAGCGGCGCGGCGAGACTGACGCCCGGTAGCGCCAACCGCAGCTCGGCCTGCGTCGCCGTGAGCGCCACGCAGTCGAGGCGCCCATGTTCGACCGCGACGGCGTGCGCCAGCGCGGCGAACGCCCCGGATGCCGCGACGACGTCGGCGGCCTGATCGGTCACCATCACCGCCGCCGACATCGCATCGGCCGGCGCAAAGCTCACCGTCACGGACGCCGCGGGGCGACTGCCGCCGGCGGCGAGGAGCATGAGCGTCGGAAGGCGCAGGGCATCGGCCGGCCACAGGAGCACCGGCTCCAGACCTGGCGGCTCCTCGGTGACGGTGATGCTCCAGTTCCGGGCCAACGCGTGGTGCGCCACAAGTCCCGTCACGACCCCCATGGCGTCGCGGAGGCGCACGGGCTCTCGCCGCTCAGACCGCGACACCGTCAGCGCCCGGAACTGCTGCATCAGATTCCGAAGGCGCGGCACCTCACCGCGCAGCGCCTCCATGCCCTGGCCCGGCGTTGAGATCTTGGACTCGTACAGTTGCACGATGCCACCCAACGCCGCGATGCGGTTGCTGGTCGAGTGCACGAGCCCGTGCCAGAACTCGTCGTAGACCGGCGCCCAGTCCTCCGCGCGCACCGATGAGAGGAGCCGTCGCTCGCTCACGCGACCTCCGGATGCGCGTCACCGTCCCTGCCCGCGCGCTGCACGATCTCGGCGGCATCCGGGCCGCCGACGAACAGCCACTCGGTATTGGTCAGGTGCCCCACCTCGCCCACCAGCGCACCCTGCAGGTCATAGATCCCGATCTTGGCCCCGACATAGCGTGCCGAGGGCACGGCCAGCGCCCCCACTTCACCGAATCGCTCCAGCAGCAGCGCACGAATCGCCGGGACGTCAAAGAAGCCCTCGTCCGAAAACGACAGCACCACGTGCCGGGCGCGCACCCCCTGCACCACATCGCGCAGGGCCTGCCAGGCCTGCCGACGCAGGTTGAATGCCGACCGCGTGGTGCGCGCGTCGATGCGCTTGCGGGCAATTCCGTAGGTCGGCGGCGCATCGGCGCGCACCAGCGTTTCCCACACGTGATAGTTCCGGTAGTAGCTGTGCTGGTTGTACGGTGGGTCGAGGTAAGCCACGTCAAAGGTATCGACGCCACGCAGCGCCTCGCGAGCGTCGGCGCGCATCACCCGGCCCGGTCCGTCGAGCAGCAGCGGCATGCGCAGCGTAAGCGGACGATGGCTGCGCGCCGACCAGCCCTTGAGGTACGCCATCTGGATACCGGTGGTGGAGTCCACGCGGTCGGCGGCCTCGAGCAGTGCCGTGAGCAGGATGGCCCGCGTGCCGGCGTTCACCTGCAGGTCTGCGATGCGCCGGCGGATGGCGTCCACGCGCATCCCGTTGGCCGGCTGCAGGTAGCGCGCCTCCTCGCAGAAGGTGCGCGTGAAGTAGCCACGCTCGCCCGGCAGGGCGTTCAGCCCGGCCAGCATGGCCGCCAGCGCCACCTGGTCCACCGACTGCGCGTCCGTGGCGATGTAGGTGGCCGCAAGCACCTCGCTGTAGCTCGCGAAGTCGTTGGCGGTCACGAAGTACCCGGCGCGCTTGAGCCCCTGGGCCACCCGTGTCGTCCCCGTAAAGAGGTCGAGCACGGTATGGGCACCCGGAATCGCCTCCACCAGCCGGACGATCTGCGGCACCAGGCGGCGCTTGGATCCGATGTACTTGATCACGCCGCCAAGCTAGGACGCCCGCGGGCTGCAGACCAGCACCATCGGTAGATTACCGGTTGGCCGGAGCACTGCGACGGCCTGCCCGGCATCCTCGCCGCGCACCCGCATCACCCTTTTTTATCGCTTTTCGGAGCACGCATGCGGATCACCAAGGTTGGAGTCGTCGGCGCCGGCGCGATGGGAGCAGGCATCGCCGCCCTCGCCGCCTCCGCGGGACTTCCCGTCGTCCTGCTCGACATCCCGGGCGACGACGACCCCAGGCACCCGGACCGCTCCAAGCCCGCCCGCGACGGGCTCGAGCGCGTCCGCAAGTCGAAGCCGGCCGCCTTCATGGACGCCAAGGCCGCCGCGCTCATCACGGTCGGCAACACCGCCGACCATCTCGAGCTCCTCGCCGACTGCAGCTGGATCTGCGAGGCCATCATCGAGAAGCCCGCCCCCAAGCAGGAGCTCTTCGCCAAGCTCGAGCGCATCGCGCCCGAGGCGATCGTCACCAGTAACACCTCGGGCATCCCGATGGCCATCCTGCTCGAGGGCCGCAGCGCGAAGTTCCGCGAGCGATTCCTCGGCACGCACTATTTCAATCCGCCGCGCTACATGCACCTGCTCGAGCTCATCCCCACGAGCGAGACGGCGCCGGCGGTGATGACCGCCATTCGCCACTTCCAGGAGCGCATCCTCGGCAAGGGCATCGTGCTCGCCAAGGATGTGCCGGGCTTCGTGGCCAACCGCCTCGGCGTGCACGGCATGGTCGTCGCGGGCCGCCTGATGGTGCAGCACGACCTGACCATCCCCGAGGTGGACACGCTCACCGGCGCGCTGATCGGCCGTGCCAAGACCGCCACCTTCCGCACTGGCGACCTCTCCGGCCTCGACGTGCTGGTGCACGTCACCGCCGGCCTCTCGCAGACCACCGGCGAGGACCTCGCGCTGGTGCCCTTCGTGCACGAACTCGTGAAGTCCGGCCGGCTCGGCGACAAGACGAAGGCCGGCTTCTATAAGAAGGACGGCAAGAGCATCCTTGCGCTCGACTGGAAGACGCTCGAGTACCGGGACATGGGTCGCTTCTCCACGCCGGAGATCGACAAGGCCACCAAGCTGCCGTTCGACAAGCGCCTCGCCGCCGCCCGTGAGCTGCCGGGCGAGCACGGCGCCTTCCTGCGCGACCTGCTGGTCGAGCAGTTCCACTACGCCTGCACCCTCGCCCCCGCGCTTTCGTACTCGATCGCCGCAGTGGACCGCGCGCTCGAGTGGGGCTACGGCTGGGAGATCGGTCCCTTCAAGGCGATGGATGCCGTGGGCCTCGACTGGCTGCGTGACGCGATGCAGGAACGCGGACTCACGGTACCGCCGCTGCTCGCGCGCGCCGGCGCTGCGTTCTACGCCAACGAGACCATCCCCGCGCTCGATAGCGATGCCCGCGTGGAGATCCCGCCGGTGCCCGGACAGGTCCTGCTGGCGGCGCAGCGTCGCGCCGGCCGCGTGCTGCGCGAGAATGCCGAGGCGCGGCTGGTGGACCTCGGTGACGACGTGCTCTGCCTCGAGTTCTGCGGCAAGATGAACACCTTGGGCCCCGGCGTGATGGACCTGGCGGCGGAGTCGCTGGAGCTCGCCGCCTCGCGGGGGCACGCGGGCCTCGTCATCGGCAACGACGACCCGCGCACCTTCACCGCCGGCGCGAACCTCGCGGGCGTGGGCCAGCTCGTGCAGGCCGGCGACTGGAAGACACTCGAAGTGATCACGAAGCGCTTCCAGGACACGGTGATGTCGTTCCGCTTCGCGCCCTTCCCGGTGATTGCGGCGCCCTTTGGCCTCACGTTGGGCGGCGGCGCGGAGATCTCGCTGCACTGCGACCGCATCCAGGCGCACGCCGAGCTCTACATGGGTCTCGTGGAAGTCGGTGTGGGCCTGATACCGGGAGGCGGCGGCACCAAGGAGCTCGCCTTCCGCTTCACCAAGACGCTCGAGGCCTTCGAGGAGGCGGATCCGTTTGAAGGCATCAAGCGCGCCTTCAAGATGATTGCGCTCGCGCAGACCAGCGCCAGCGCCCACGAGGCGCGGGCGATGGGCTTCCTGCGCCCGCACGCCGATCGCATCACGATGAACCGCGACGTGCTGATTGCCGACGCCAAGGCGCGGGTGCTCGACCTCGCGCCGGACTATGTGCGGCCGCTGCCCAAGCGCATGATGTCGCTCGGCCGCGCCGGCGTCGCGAACCTCACCTATGCCCTCTGGTCCTTCCAGGAGGCGGGGCAGGCCAGCGCGCATGACCTGCGCATCGGCCACGAGATCGCCGTGATCCTCTCCGGCGGCGACGGGCCGCCGCGCCAGGTCACCGAGCAGGACCTACTGGACCTCGAGCGCGACGCCTTCCTTCGCCTCCTCGGCACCAAGGAGACGCAGGAGCGGATCGCGCACATGCTGACCACCGGCAAGCCGCTGCGGAACTGAGCGGCCTCACATCACGGAGAATACGATATGTCACAGGAAGTCGTGATCGTGAGCGCCGCCCGCAGCGCAGTGGCGCGAGGCAAGAAGGACGGCGCGCTCGCGAGCGTGCATCCGGTCGATCTCTCGGCCACCATCATGAAGGCCACGGCCGAGCGCGCCAAGGTGGATCCGGCGCTCATCGACGACGTCATCTGGGGCTGCGCGATGCCCGAGGCGGGTCAGGGCCTGAACGTGGCGCGACTCGCCATGCTGCGCGCCGGATTCCCGGTGGACGTCAGCGCGATGACCGTGAACCGCTTCTGCTCAAGCGGCCTGCAGACCATCGCGCTCGGCGCGCAGGCCATCCTCAGCGGCATGAACGACGTCATCCTCGCCGGCGGCGTGGAGATGATGAGCGCCGTGCCGATGAGCGGCTTCCACACGCGGCTGCACCCGGAGCTCACCGCGGAGAACATCGGCATGGGGTTCACCGCCGAGCGCGTGGCGAAGCGCTGGGGCATCACCCGCGAGATGCAGGACCAGTTCGCCATGAAGAGCCAGGTCAAGGCGGGCGCAGCCTGGCAGCAGGGCGTGTTCGTGTCGGAGATCGTGCCGGTACCGGTGGAGCGGGTGCGCTGGGTGGGCGCGAAGGCCGAGCGCGAGACGGTGATGTTCGCGACGGACGAGATGGTGCGGCCGAACACGACGATGGAAGGTCTCGCCAAGCTGCCGCCGGCCTTCAAGCCGGGCGGCACGGTCACGGCGGGCAACTCCTCGCCACTCAGCGACGGCTCGGCTGGCGTCCTGATGATGACAGCGGTCAAGGCCAGGGAACTGGGCCTCAAACCGCTGGCGCGGTTCGTGACGTTCGCGACGGCCGGCGTGGAGCCGGACGTGATGGGCATTGGGCCGGTGAAGGCGGTGCCGAAGGCGCTCAAGCGGGCAGGGCTGGCACTCAAGGACCTGAAACTGATCGAGTTCAACGAGGCCTTCGCGGCCCAGGCGCTGGCGGTGATCAAGGACCTGGAGATGGATACGAGCATCGTAAACGTGAACGGTGGGGCGATCGCGCTGGGTCACCCACTGGGGGCGAGCGGCGCGAAGCTCAGCGTGCAGCTGATCCACGAACTGGGTCGCCGCGGCGGAGGGCTGGGGATGGTGACGATGTGCATCGGCGGCGGGATGGGTGCGGCGGGGATCTTCGAGGTCTTCGCAGCCTAGTTCTTGCGTTCGGCATGGCAGGGGCGCCCCGCCGGTCCGGTTATCTTTCGATATCCCGCACTCGGAGAACCTGCCGCTCTGTTCTCCATATCTGGTATCCACGATGAGCACACAGACGCATCCTGACAGCGACGCCGGCCGCGCAGCCGCCATGGCGCGCGCCGAGAAGCTGGATCGTCTCGAGGCCGAGATCCGCGCCCGTACGCCGCGTCCGGCGGCGCGCCTGCATATCACGCTCTCGAGCCCGCCCGTCCGCACGGGCTACGATGCCCAGATGCGCATCGCCGGCAGCCGCGAGGATGTGCTCGACTTCTGTGCGTCGCTGTATGACGAAGTGAAGGGGATCGTGCGGCCCGATGGGCGGCCGCCGCTCACGGTGTCGGCAATCGAGTCCGAGAGCACGGAGCATATCCAGCTGTTGCTCGCGCGGGATTTCTACGAGGGGTGAGTCTCCTGCGGCCTGGCCTCGGATACCCCAATGACGTTCCCTTCCGGATCGCGACAGAACGCCATCCACAGGTCATGCGTGCCCGTCTTCCCGACCAGGTGCGGTGGGCCGTCGAACGCGACGCCGCGTGAGCTGAGCGAGGCATAGGCCTCGTCGATATTCGACACCTCGAAGTACAGGATCGAGTTCCGGTGGTCGAACTCCTCGGACGACGGCTTCGAGAGCATCAGGCGCACGCCGCCGGCGTCGAAGAAGGCCATGCCCGCCACCTCGAACTGCAGCGGGAGCCCGAGGCCGTCGCGATAGAAGGGCACCGCGCGCGCCACGTCGTGCTGCACGAGCGCGATCTGCTGGATCTTGCCGAGTCTGACGTTCATGCGACACTCCGTTTGCCGTGCGCAACCTGTGCGGCGACGATCGCCTCGGGGTGAGGAGACCGCCTCAGCCCTATCCCCGCCCCACCACGGACCCGCCAAACTCCCCAAGCAGGCGCACCGCATCGCCGAGCGCCGCAAACCGCTCGTCCTTCGCCACGCCGGCGCGATACCGCGCATAGATCTGTTGCGCAATCACTGCGATCTTGAACACCCCATACGCGTGATACCAGGTCGCCGGACGTGACGAGCGGCCCGACTTCCTGAGGTACCGCTCCCAGAGTTGTGCGCGCGTGTAGTTACCGGGTAACGCCGTCATGCCCAGGCCTAACGACTTGAACGCCGGGTGATCGCCCGTCTCGATCCAGTAGCCCAGCGTCGTGCCCACGTCGAGTAGCGGGTCGCCGAGGGTGGCCATCTCCCAGTCCAGCACCGCGATTATGCGGCCGGGCTGTTGTGCGTCCAGGATCAGGTTGTCGTACTTGAAGTCGTTGTGGATGAGGCAGGCGCCACTCTCGCCGGGCTGGTGTGCACCCAACCACTTCGCCAGGCTCTCCACCGACGGCACGTCATCCGTACGCGACTTCTCCCAGCGCGCCGTCCAGCCTTCCACCTGCCGCTGCACGTAGCCCAGCGGGCGCCCCAGTCCGCCGACCACCGGGTCGCTCGGCGTCGCGCCGTGGATGGCCACCAGCGTATCGAGAAAGTGCTCGCTCAGTTTGGCGAAGGTGTCAGCGTCGTAGCCCGTCGGTGCCTTCGCACCGCGCAGCACGATCCCGTCCACGAACTCCATCACATAGAAGGGCGCGCCGATCACGTCGGCGACCGTGCACACCCCAAGCGCCCGCGGCGCCGGAATGCCGCGCAGCTCGCAGACCGAGAGAATCCCTGCCTCGCGCGGCATGTCGTGGGCGATGTCCTGCCCCACCCCTTCCGGCGGACGGCGCAGCACGAACTGCCCCGTGCTCGTCGTCAGCTTGTAGGTCAGGTTAGAGAAGCCCCCGGGAAACCGCTCCCCCCCCTGCACGGCGCCCACGGCAGGGACATGCTCGGCCAGCCAGGCGTTGAGCGGCTTGAGGGGGAGCGTCTCGCTCACGCACCACTCCGCTTCATGCCGGCCTCGGTCAGGATGCGCCGCGCCACCGCCGACTTGTGCACTTCGTCCGGCCCATCGTAGATGCGCGCGCCGCGCTCGTGCGCGTACCAGTAGGCCAGCGGCGTCTCGTCCGTCATGCCGTAGGCGCCGTGTACCTGGATGGCGCGGTCGAGCACGCGCTGCAGCACGCCGGCCACGTGGAACTTGATGAGCGAGATGCCGTCGCGGGCCCCGTGCGCACCGCTCTCCTCAATACGGCGTGCAACATCCAGCACCAGCAGTCGCGACGAATCGATCTCCGCGCGGCACTCGGCGATCCAGTGCTGGATCACCTGCTGCTGCCCGAGCACCTCACCCGGTGAGAGCTCGCGCGTGGCCGCGCGCTGCACCATCAGACGGAAGGCCCGCTCGCAGATACCCAGCCAGCGCATGCAGTGATGGATGCGGCCCGGGCCCAGACGCTCCTGCGCCAGCGCAAAGCCCGCGCCTTCGTCGCCGATGCGGTTCGTGACCGGCACGCGCACCTCGCGGAAGGCCAGCTCGGCGTGGCTCGCGTAGTCGCTGCCCACATCGCCCATCACCGGGATGTTGCGCACCAACGTGACGCCAGGCGTGTCCATCGGCACGATGATCTGGCTGGCGCGGCGGTGCGCCGGTGCCGCGGCGTCCGTCACCGCCATCACGATGGTGAACGCGGCGCCGTCAGCGCTCGACGTGAACCATTTGTCGCCGCTGATCACGTATTCGTCGCCATCGCGGGTGGCCGTGGTGTCCATCCACACGGGATTCGAGCCCGCGTGCGCCGGCTCGGTCATGGCGAAGCAGCTGCGGATCTCGCCACGGACCAGCGGCTCGAGCCAGCGCTCGCGCTGCGCGTCCGTGCCGTGGGAAAGCAGCAGTTCCTGATTGCCGATGTCTGGCGCGTTGCAGTTGAACAGGTAGTGACCGATGGGGCTCTCGCCGAGCACTGCGCTGACCTCTGCGAACTCCGGCAGCGAAAGACCGAGGCCGCCATGTTCCTGGGGGAGATGCGGGGCCCAGAGGCTGAGCCGCTTCACCTCGCTGCGCAGGGCGGCGAGTTCCGGCACCAGGTCCGCGAAGGATTCCGAGAGGAAGCGCGGCTCCAGCGGCTGCACGCGCTCCAGCAGGAAGGCGCGGATCTCCCCCAGCAACTGCTGCAGCTTACGCGTGCTCACGTGGCCCCCTTGTCCTTCTTGGTGGCGCCGCGGGCGCTGGCTTCGAGCGCCGCCCACTGCTCCGGTGTCAGCGAACCCATCCACGAGAACTGGCCGGCGCCCTTCAGCTTCTCGCCGCCATCGATGCCGATGCACTCACCGTTGATGTAGGCAGCGGCGTCCGAAACAAGAAACGCCGCAAGGTTCGAGAGCTCGATCAGCTCGCCTGGCCGGCGCACGGGGATACGATCAATCGCCTGGTCGAGAATGGAGGGATCCGGCAGCAGGCGGTCCCAGGCGCCCTTGGTCGGAAACGGCCCCGGCGCGATCGCGTTGCAGGTAATGCCCTTCGGCCCCCACTCCACGGCCAGTGACTGCGTCATCGCCAGCACGCCGGCCTTGGCCGCCGCGCTCGGCACCACGTAGGCACTGCCGCCCACGGCGTAGGTCGTCACGATGCTCAGGACGCGGCCCTTCCGCCCTTCCGCGATCCATCGCTTGCCCAGCGCCAGCGTGCAGTAGAACGAGCCGTGCAACACGATGCCGAGCACGCTGTCCACCGCGCGGTGCGAGAGCCGCTCCGTGGGCGAGGCGATGTTGCCGGCCGCGTTGTTCACGAGGATGTCCACGCCACCGAACTGCGACCACGCGCGTTCGATCAGCGCGTCCACGGCGGCCGGATCGCGGATGTCGCAGGGCACGGCCAGCACCTCGCTGCCATACGCCTGCATCATCTCCGTGGCGGCATCCGCGAGCACCTGCTCGCGCCGTCCGCAGATGGCCACCTTCGCGCCCAGCTGCAGGAAGCGTTCGGCCATCGCGCGACCCAACCCCGTACCACCACCGGTGATGAGCGCGACCTTCCCCGTCAGCAATCCGGGCGCAAAGACGGCATCCGTCACATCAGCGCCCACCGGCGGCGCGGCGCGCGCGGGCCTCATCCACCATGGCCTTCACCTCGGCCATCAGCGCCGGGCCGTTGTAGGGCATCCCGCCGACGATCGTCCACTCGATGCCCTTGGTGCGCGCCTCCTGTCCGTTCTCGATGCGCGTGGTGCCGCCGGGATACAGCACCTTCATGTCCTCGAGCGGGTTGCCGTCCACGACAATGAGGTCGGCCTTCCAGCCCGCGCGCACGCGGCCGAGCCGATCCTGCTCGCCCATCACCTTGGCGCCGTTGCCCGTGCAGTGCTCGATCACCTTGAGCGGGTGGAAGCCCGCCTCCTGGTGCAGCTCCATCTCGCGGATGAGCCCAAAGCCATACATCTGATAGATGAAGCCCGCGTCATCGCCGCAGGCGATCGTGCCGCCCTTCTGCTCGAAGTTGCGCAGGGCCGCCATCCAGATGCGGTAGTTCTCCTTCCAGTAGACCTCGTCGGTGGAGCTCCAGCCGATGAAGTACGAGCCGTGGTTTGCGGGATCCGGCTTGAAGTACTCCTCGAGCGCCGGGTGCAGGTAGTCGCGGAACCAGGGCTGGTTCTGCGCGCGCTGCAGGTCGCGGCTGGCTTCGTAGATGTCCAGCGTCGGCACCCAGGACACGTTGGCGTGAACCATCGAGGTCAGCACCGAGTCGAGCAGCGTGGGATCCGCCTCTCGCCACAGGCGTCCGGCCCAGCGGAAGCGGTCCGTCTCGTCGTTGTAGTTGTAGTCGCTCGGGAAGTGCTGGCGCTTGTCGCGGATGGCCGCGTCGGGGATGCCGTACCAGTGTTCGATGGTCGTCGTGCCGCCGGCGATGTCGTCCCAGACATTCGTCTCCTCGACGCCCACGTGATGTGCGACCGGCAGGCCCTGCTTCTTGGTCTCATCGAGCATCGCCATCAGGATGTCGCGGTCGAGGCCCGTGATCTTGATGCCGTCGGCGCCCTGCGCCTTGAGGGCGCGTACGCGTGCGCGCGCGAGCTCCGGCGTACGCGCAGAACCGAAACGCAGGTAGGCGAAGGCGCGGGGCGAGGCCATCGTCCCGTTGCGCTGTGCGGCGCGCACGGCGAGTAGCCCGGGGTTGGAGTCCGTGCCCACCTCGCGGAAGCTCGTGATGCCCGAAGCGAGCCAGAGCTTGAGCGTGTACTCGTAGGGTTGCGGGTAGCTCGAGCGCTCGTGCTGCAGGTGGGCGTGGGCGTTGATCAGGCCCGGCAGCACGAACTTGCCCGTGGCGTCGATCTCCGCGTCCGCCTGCGGGCGCCGTGCCCGTCCGGCGCGCAGGGCCACCGGATCCAGCCAGGTGACCGAGGCGATCGTGTCGTTCACGATCAGGATGTCGGCGGGGCCGCGGGCCGGCGTGCCGTTGCCATCCACGATCGTGGCGTTGCGGATGGCCAGTGACGTCGTGCGGACGTTGTGGCGGGCGGGGGCGGAGCCCTGGGCGGCGAGCGCGGGCGCAGCGGCGATGAGCGCGGCAAGCGCGAGGCTGGCGGGGAGGAGGACGCGGAGTCGGGTCACGGCGCGGGTGGTCCGAATGGTTGGAGGGAGTTCGCGAAGGTTACGCAACGAGGGGCTGGGCCGCTATCAGTCGGCGACCCAGCCCCTCGTGCGATTCCGCCCTGGGGAGCGAAACCGGTTCTCCTACATCTGCAGCCTAGGCGGCAACCTCGGCCTTCGGCTCTGCCTGCGCGGCCACGGCCTGGGTCTCGACCGAGAGCTTCACCGAGAAGTCAACGGTGGCGTGGGCGGTATCGAGGTTCCGGAGGATTGTTATGAGGTCCGATTGGGGAGGGTGTTGGTCACTTGAGTGGACCGAGTGCGGCGGCGATCTCGGCGCGTTCCTGCTCCAGCCAAGGCGGCAACCGTAGTTCCTCACCGAGCGATTCCGTGGGTTCGTCGACCGAGAAGCCCGGGCCGTCGGTGGCGATCTCCAACAGCTGCCCATCGGGCGCCTGGAAGTAGATCGACTTGAAGTACTGCCTATCCATCACGGGCGAGACCTGCAGCCCGATCGACATGAGGTGATCGCGCCAGCTGAGCTGTTCGTCGTCGTCCTTGGCGCGGAAGGCGACGTGGTGGGTCTGGCCGATGCCGTGGCGCGCCTGCGGATGCCGCGGCGACCAGCCGAAGAGGGTCCACGACGAGCCCGGCAACACGCGTGTGCCGTCGTAGTTGGCCCAGAACCAATGCGGGGTGTCCGGGTCGTCCTGATTGATGGTCTTCTTCACGAGCTTGAGACCGAGCGCCTCTTCATAGAAGTCGCTGACGCGCTCGATGTCGTGCGTCATCCCCGTGATGTGGTGCAGGCCCGTCAGCGCCATGTCCAGCGTGATGGTCGGCACCGGCTCCGGGTGGGTGGTCGCAGCGATAGCGCGCTCATCGCGCGTGCCCGGCAGCTGGTGTGGCTGCTGGCCGAGCACGTGCTGGCCGAGTTCGGCGATTGGTTCGTCGATGTCGTAGCCCGGGCCCGCGGTCGCGATCTCGAGCACCTGGCCGTCAGGGTCGCGGAAGTAGAGCGAGTTGAAGTAGCCGCGCGGCATCGGCCCCGAGACCGGGAGGCCGAGGTCCTGGAGGCGACGCTTCCACTTGAGCAGCGTCTCGTAGGTCGGCGTGGAGAAGGCGAGATGGTGCACGCCGCCGACGCCGTAGCGCCCGCGGGGCGCCGTGGGCCACTCGAAGAAGGTGACCAGCGTGCCCGGCGCGCCGGTGGCGTTGCCGAAGTAGAGGTGGTAGGACGACGGGTCGTCGAAGTTGACCGTCTGCTTCACCAGCTTGAGGCCCAGCACTTCGTGGTAGAACGCGAGCGTGCGGCGCGCGTCCGAGGCCACGAGGGTGATGTGATGGAAGCCGAGGGTTGCGGGGCTGGTCATACGTCATGCCGTTCATCGACGGCGAGACGCTCCGCGACAAACTCAACCGCGAGACCCAGCTCAGCGTCGGCGGGTCTTAGCCTCAGAACCGCTCCAGCAGCCGCGCGAGGATCGCATCCTCTTCAGGATAAGTCCGAGCCGTCTTCCGTGGTCCCTGGAGCGCCGGGTTGTGCTCCCAGAGGTCTAGGGCAGCTCGCGCTTTCCAGAGCTGCTCCCGAACACCGAACATGCTCACGTTACCGAAATAGAAGGCAATCTCGGCGTTGAGCACCGCCTGCAGGGTCATAGCCACATCCCGATAAAGCCCCGAGGTCCTTGGGACATACGGCATTGAGGCATAGTGGTCCTTGAGCATGCTGCGCTGTAACACCTCGAGGCGCTCGCGTTCGGCACTGGTGAGCATCAGAATACCCTTTCGAGAGAGGTTCGCGCCCAGCTCGCACGTGGTCCCGGGCCTGAGGGCGCCGGCCGACATTGCCACCGTCTCTGGCGCAGGAGTGCGCAGGGTGACGGTTTGGCGCGCGGGTCACAGGGTCGGTTCCCTTGCCGCGCTCTTCACGCTGTCGGCCGGGGCGCCGGCCGACGATGTTTCGGTTGTCTGGAGCCGGAACTCTCTCCGGCAGCTGTTGATTGCTCGGACAGACCCCAACTCGGTTGCCCTGAACTATGGCCCCAAACTACGGCTTCGCCAAGACCCTTCCTGACACGCCATTCGCCGACGCCGTCACCAAGGTGACGGAGGCGCTGGCCGCCGAGGGCTTCGGCATCCTCGCCACCATCGACGTCTCCGCCACGCTCAAGAAGAAGCTTGACGTGGACCTGCGCCCGTACACCATTCTCGGCGCCTGCAACCCCAACCTGGCCAATAAGGCCCTGGCTGCTGAGCCACACATCGGCCTGCTCCTGCCCTGCAACGTGCTGGTCCAGGGCGAGGGCGCCGGCTCCACGGTGTCGATTATGGATCCGCAGGCAATGATGCAGGTGACGGGCAACTCGGCGCTCCACGAGGTTGCCGACGAGGCCGAGGCGCGGCTGCGGCGGGTGATGGCGGCGCTCTAGCCAACGTAGGCCACTCGCCCCGCCGGCCAAGGGGCGATAGTATCGGGCATGAGTTCCCGCCGCGCATTCCTTCGAAACGCTGCCGTCGCGTCCGCCGCCTCGGCGTTCCTCCCCTCAGGCCTCGCCGCAGCTATGCCCTCGCGCGAGATCCTCGAGGCCGCACGCGCGCGGCGCCCGCTACCTACGCCGCCGGCCGGCACACCGGAGCAGGTCGCCCAGGACGAGGCCTACTGGCGCGAGGTGGCGGCGCAGTTTGCGGTCACGGATGCGGTCACCAATCTCGAGGCCGGCTACTGGGGCATGATGCCCGCGCCCACGCTTGCCGCGTATCATCGCCACGTGGACCGCGTGAACCGCGAGAGCTCGTACTTCGCGCGAAACTCGTACCCCGCCCTCGCCGGCGCCGTCCGCGAACAGGTGGCGCAGCAGCTCGGCGCGGAGGCCGGCGAGATTGCCTTCGCCCGCAACGCGACCGAGGCCCTGCAGCACATCATTGGGCAGTACAACCGCCTGCGGCCGGGCGACACGATTCTCTACGCCGACGTCGACTACCCGGCCATGCAGATGGCGATGAATGCGCTGGGCGAGCGGCGCGGGGCGAAGGTCGTAACGATCGACCTCCCGGAGCCGGCCACGCGCGAGGGGCTGCTTGAGGCCTACAGCCGCGTGCTGGACGCCAATCCGCGCACCAGGCTGCTGCTGCTCACGCACCCGAACAACAAGAACGGCCTGATGCTGCCACTGCGCGAGTTGACGGCACTCGCCGCAGCGCGCGGCGTGGATACCGTGCTGGACGCCGCGCACGCCTTCGGGCAGGTGCCGCTCTCGCTCGCCGACACGGGCGCGACCTTTGCCGGTGTGAACCTGCACAAGTGGGTCGCTGCGCCCATTGGCGTGGCGGCGATGTACATCCGGCGTAGCGCCCTCGACCGCATCGACCGCGCCCACGGGGACGACGGTCCGCTGGATCGCATCGACAGCCGCATCCACACCGGCACCACGGACTTCGCGGCGATCATGACCGTGCCCGATGCGCTGGAGTTCCAGGATCGCATCGGCATCCCACGCAAGGCAGCCCGCCTGCGCTACCTGCGCGATTCCTGGGTGAAGCCGGCGCGCGAGATTCCCGGCGTGGACATCCTGCTCACCGACGACCCGATGCTCGCCGGTGCAATCACCAGCTTCCGCATCCGCGGCAACGGCGACCGAGCGTTCAATGCCAACCTCGCGCGGCGCCTAGTCGGCGAGTTCGGGATCTTCACCGTCGCGCGCTCAGGCCTGGCCCACGGCGACTGCATCCGCGTGACGCCCGCGCTGTACAGCGCCCCGGCCGACACGGCGAAGCTGGTGGCGGCGCTCCGGGTGCTCGCGGCGAGCTAGAGCCGCCCTTTTCGCGGCAGCGCTGCGCCGCACTCCTTGCAGAACTTCGCGTCGGCGTCATGCCGCTCACGGCCGCAGGCCCCGCAGGTCACGCCGCGCGGCACCAGCGAGGCCTTCTGCATCTCCATCGTGACGATGCCCGTCGGCACCGCGATGATGGCGTAGCCCAGGATCATGAGCAGGCTCGCCAGCATCTGGCCCAGCGGCGTGCCCGGCGCGATGTCGCCGTAGCCCACGGTAGTGAGCGTCACGACCGCCCAGTACATCGCCACGGGGATGCTCGTGAACCCGTGCTCGGGACCCTCGATCAGGTACATCAGTGAGCCCACCACGCTCACTGCCGTCACCACGGTGAACATGAACACCGTGATCTTGGCGCGGCTGGCCTGGAGCGCCGTGAGGATCAGGTTGGCCTCGCTCACGTACTCCGTGAGCTTGAGAATGCGGAACACGCGCAGCACGCGCAGGATCCGCACCAGTGCCAGGAACCGCCCCTCGGGAAACAGCAGCGAGATGTAGGTCGGCAGCGTGGCGGCCACGTCCACGACCCCGTAGAAGCTCCGGGCGTAGCGCAGGCGGTCGGCCGCGCACCAGAGCCGCATCGCGTACTCCACGGTGAAGAGGATCGTGAAGATCCACTCGAACCCCATCAGCACCTGGTGCGCCCGCGGCGACAGGCCGCGGAGCGAGTCCAGCATCACCACCGCCACGCTACCGAGGATGGCGATGATCAGGATGACGTCGAAGAGGTTCCCGGCCCGCGTGTCGTGGTCGAAGATCACGCGGCGCCAGTACTCACGGCGGCTCAGGAGACGGTTCGGCTGGGTCACGCCCCGAAGCTAGCGCGGGACGCGCGGCTTCGCCGCCCGCCGGCAATCATTACATTCCCGCGATGCGACGCTCCGCACTCCGCCTCGCCCTCCCCGCGATGCTTGCGGTGGCCACGATCGCCCCGGCTCCCGCCTCGCTGGCCGCCCAGAACGGCCCCATCCCGCGGCTCATCCCTGCCCCACGGGAGCTCGTCCGCTCCGCGGCGCCCGCGCGCTTCCTCGCGGAACTCACGATCGCCCCGGGCGCAGACGAACAGGACCGCTGGGCCGCCGGCGAGTTCGCCGAGGCCATGCGCGCCCGGGGCATCGCGGCGGCCGTCACCTCCGCGCGCCGCGGCTGGCACGTCGCACTCCTGCGTATGGGCGGCGAGCCGGCGCGCCAGGTCCTCGAGCGCGAGCGCCTGCGCTTCGATCGGGCCATGCAGGAGGAGGGGTACATCCTCGTCGCCACCACCGACGGCGCCACGATCATCGCCGAGAACGCCACCGGCATCTTCTACGGCCTGCAGACGCTGAAGCAGCTCTTCACCGGCGCCGGCGACCGCGCGCAGCTGCATCCGGCCACCATCCGCGACTGGCCCGCCATGCGCTGGCGCGGGGCACAGGACGATGTCTCCCGCGGCCCGATGCCCACGCTCGAGTACCAGAAGAGCCAGGTGCGCCGCCTCGCTGCGGTGAAGCTCAACACCTTCACCCTGCAGTTTGAGCACACATTGGCCTACGCCTCGCAGCCGGCCATCGCCCCGCCGGGCGGCGCAATGTCCCCAGAGGACGTCCGCGAGCTCGTGGCCTACGCCAGGCGCTACCACGTCACCATCATCCCGCACCAGCAGACCTTCGGGCACCTGCATCACGCGCTCAAGCTGGAGCTGTATGCCGACCTCGCCGAGACGCCGCACGGCCACGTGCTGGCCCCCGGCCAACCCGGCACGCTGGACTTCACCAAGGGCGTCTTCGCGGAAATCGACTCGCTCTTCCCCTCCCCCTTCGTGCACCTCGGCGCCGACGAGACCTTCGAGCTCGGCAAGGGCCGCACAAAGGACGCCGTGGACACGCGCGGCATCGGCCCCGTCTACGTGGACTACCTGAAGGACATCGTCGGGACGGTGCGCGTGCCCGGCAAGCGCTACCTGTTCTGGGGCGACATCGCGATGAACCACCCCGACCTCGTGAAGGGGCTGCCGAAGGATCTCATCGCCGTGGGCTGGGACTATTGGTCCCGCTCGGGTTTCGATCGCTATCTCAAGCCCTTCCGCGACGCCGGCATGGAGACCTGGGTCGCCCCCGGCGTGAACTCCTGGCTACGCGTGTACCCGAACAACATCGCCGCGCTGGCCAACATCCAGGGCTTCGTGCGCGACGGCCAGCGGGCCGGCGCCACCGGGATGATCAACACCAGCTGGGACGACGACGGCGACGCCATCTTCGAGCAGACCTGGTACGGCATCTACTTCGGCGCCGCCGCGGCCTGGCAGCCGGGTGAGGCGAGCATCCCGCAGTTCCAGGCCGCCTACGGATCCGTTTTTCACGGGGACACGCTCGGCGCCATCGACGCGGCGCAGCAGCACCTCATGGAGGCGCACCGCGCCATCGACGCCGGCACCTGGCTGTTCTTCGTGGATCCCTGGTCCGATGAGGGCGCGATCGAGACCGTGCGCCTCCGTCCGAAGCTCGCGCAGATGCGCGTGCACGCCGAGAGCGCGCTGGTGGAGATCGCCCGCGCCCGCACGCAGCGGCACCTGCGCGAGCCCGCGGCCGTGGACGCCATGGAGCTCGGCGCACGACGCATGGACTGGCTGGCGATGAAGTTCCAGATCGCCGACGAGATCGCGCAGGGACTCTACGCCCTGGCGACGCTCGACACCGTGACCTGGAAGGAGCTCGCCGAGTTCACCGGCATCAACGGCAAGCTGCAGGACATGCGCGACGGCTACGTACTCACGCGCGAGCTCTTCGAGCGCAGCTGGCGCCAGGAGAACCGGCCGTACTGGCTGCAGAACAACCTGGCGCGCTACGACGTGGAGATCGCGACCTGGGTGGGCCGCATCAACCAGATGGATGCGGCCCGGCGGCGGTTCACCAGGGCCAGGATACTGCCGACGCCCGAGGAGTTCCGGGTGCCGCCGGCCTTAGCGCCACCAGCCCCGGTGGCCGGCGGACGCTGAGCGGGCGTCAGCGCCGCCGCATCTGGGCCTTGCTCCGTTCCAGCGACCGCCGCACCGCGCGCTCCACGGAATCGATGGCGTGGTCGAAGGCGGCGCGGTGGTCGTAGTCCACGATCTCCACGACCACGCTCTCGTGGCGCGAGACCGAGACGGTGATGGCGCAGCGTTTGGCCGGCGCTCCCTTCGCCCCGGCGATGTCCTCCAGCCGGATACTGGTGCGCTCGATGCGGGGGGCAAACTTGCCGAGCTTGAAGCCCGCGCGCTTGGCGATGTATTCGCGGAACTCGTCATCCACGTCCACGCCGCGCGCCCGCAGGGTCAGCGGCGTTTCGGGGGCGGTGGTCTTGCCCCGCTCCGTCTTCGGACGGGCGTTGGCATGGGTTCCCATCGGGGCACGACGGGTGACCCGGGGTGCGCGCTTGGCCATGCGGTTCCTTTCCTCGAACAGGTCGAAAAGACAGCCTACGTGTCAGGCGTAATCTGGCCCCCGATCACCGACCCGACCACCCCGGTCCAGGAAGCCCCGACGCCCCAACGTCCGCTCCTGTCGGGCCGTAACATTAGGGTCCCCTTCACCCTCCATCCTTCCTCTGCTCCCATGCGAACGACGAGGATTCTCACCGCCTTCGGCCTTGCTCTTTCGGGCGCCATCGCCGAACTGCCGGCCCAGACGATAGATCAGGCAATGATCGACGGCCTCCGCTGGCGCAACATCGGCCCGGCGAACATGTCCGGCCGCGTCTCGGACATCGAAGGCATTCCGGGTTCGGCCACCTTCTTCGTGGCTGCCGCCGGCGGCGGCCTTTGGAAGACCACCAACGGCGGCGTCACCTTCCGCCCGGTCTTCGACACGTACGGCGTGCCCTCGATGGGCGACCTCGCCATCGCGCCGAGCGACACGAACATCGTCTACCTCGGCACCGGCGAGCCGAACTCGCGCAACTCCATCTCCCCCGGCGGCGGCGTCTACAAGTCCACGGACGGCGGCCTCACCTGGACCTTCTCGGGACTCAAGGAAACGCAGCACATCGGCCGCATCGTCGTGCACCCGACGAACCCGAACGTCGCCTGGGTGGCCGCGCTCGGCGCCGCATGGCGCACCAATCCGGAGCGTGGCCTCTACAAGACCACCGACGGCGGCGCGACCTGGCAGCTCAAGAAGTTCATCAACGACACCACGGGCTTCGTGGATGTCGCGATCCATCCGCGGAACCCGAACGTCCTGTTCGCGGCGAGCTATCACCGCCTGCGCCAGCCGTACTACCTGCAGTCCGGTGGCCGGGGCTCCGCGCTCTGGACCTCCACCGACGGCGGCGAGACCTGGACCGAGGTGAAGGGCGGCGGCTTCCCGGAGACGGTGAAGGGCCGCATCTCCATCGCCATCTCGGCGTCGAACCCCGACGTCATGTATACCATGGTCGAGGCCGACACCGCGCCGAACCCGCGCCCGCAGGCCGGAGCGGCGGCGCAGCAGCGCCCGAGCGGCCTCTATCGCTCCGCCGACGGCGGCAAGACCTGGGAGCGCACCGCGACCGACAACGTGCGCCCCTTCTACTACTCGCAGGTGCGCGTGCACCCCACCAACCCCGACCGCGTGTGGTTCTCGTCCACGCCGGTGAAGGTGTCGGATGAGGGTGGCAAGAATGCCCGCAACGCCACGGTCGGCATCCACGTGGACCACCACGCGATGTGGATCGACCCGAAGGACCCGAACCGCCACATCATGGGCAACGACGGCGGCATCGGCATCTCCTTCGACAACGGCGGCAACTACTGGTTCCCGAACACCTTCGCCATCGGCCAGCCGTACAACGTGTCGGTGGACATGGCCGTGCCGTACAACGTCTGCGGCGGCCTGCAGGACAACGGCTCGTGGTGCGGCCCCTCGCGGCGGCGGCAGGGCGACATCAGCAACGCGATGTGGTTCACCTTCAATGGCGGCGACGGCTTCGTCACCGCGCAGGACCCGACGAACCCGGACATCATCTACGGCGAGTCACAGGGCGGCAACGTCGCCCGCTTCATCGTCTCGGCCGGCCAGTCGAACCGCCTGGCGAAGCCGGACTACCGGCCGCAGTACATGAAGTGGGAGGACAGCATCATGGTCGTGCGCGGCGATACCACGCGCCCGATGAGCAGCGCCATGCGTCGGCAGATCGACGCGCTTCGCGCGCAGCAAAAGAAGGATTCCGTGGACCTCTCGCTGCGCTGGAACTGGAACACGCCGTTCTTCCTCTCCCCGCACAACCCGTCGGTCATGTACCTGGCGGCCAACCGCGTGCTCAAGTCGGTGAAGCGCGGCGACGAGATGTACCCGATCTCGCCGGACCTCAGCTACGCGGACACGATGAAGATCCGCGTCTCGACGACGACCACCGGCGGCATCACGACCGACGCCACTGGCGCCGAGACCTTCGGGACGATCGTCTCGCTGAACGAGTCGCCGCTCAAGCCCGGCCTGCTCTACGCCGGCACGGATGACGGTCGCCTCTGGATGACGGAGAACGATGGCGGCTCCTGGATGGAGCTCACGAGCCGCGTGTCGGGCGTGCCCGCGGGCAGCTACGTCTCGCGCATCGAGCCGTCGCACTTTGACCAGAACCGCTTCTACGTCACCTACGACAATCACCGTCGTGGCGACTTCACGCCGTACCTGTTCGTCTCCAACGACGGTGGCCGCAGCTTCCAGTCGCTGGCCGGCGGCCTGCCTCGCGGCGCGGCGGACTTCGTGCACGTCGTGCGCGAGGACCTCAAGAATCAGGACCTGCTCTTCGCGGGCACGGACGTGGGCGCCTACGTCTCCGCCGACCGTGGCGCGACCTGGCAGAAGTTCATGACCGGCCTGCCGAACGTGCCGGTGCACGACCTGGTGATCCACCCGCGCGATGCGGAGCTGGTGGCCGCAACGCACGGCCGCGCATTCTGGATCGTGGACATCGCCCCGCTGCAGCAGCTGAAGGACGTCAGCACCACCGTCGCGGCGCATCTCTTCGCCCCGCGCACGGGCTACCAGTTCGGCGACCGTCGCGTGGAAGGCAACTCCACCGGCAACGCGTTCTTCGCCGGCACCAGCGCCGGCTACGGCGCGGACATCTGGTACCGCGTGACCAAGAGCGTGGGCCCGGTGCGCGTGTTCGTGCTCGACGCGAAGGGCGACACGCTCTCCACACTCACCGGCCAGGGCGGCGTGGGCCTGCACAGGGTGACCTGGAATTTCAACGGCCGCGCCCCGGCGCGTCCGGCACTCACCGGTGCCGCGCTCCGTGACTCGATCCTCGGCGCCCGTCGCACGGCGGCGGCGCTCGACTCGATCGAGGCTGAGGGCAAGGTGCCGAAGCCGGCACTTGACATGATCCGTCGCAACAT
>JAYQOZ010000002.1:0-25502 GCA_038145035.1 Gemmatimonadaceae bacterium
GGGGCCCCCCCCGCCCCCCCCCGCGACCCCTCACCCCTGCTTGGCCACGCAATCACCCCATCGCAGTCCCCGCACACCTGAAGCTCCTTTCGCCTCGCTCCGTCCGGACTCTCCGGACGGGGACGAGGCGGTTTTCGCCTGTTCCAGGGCAGAGCCCCAGGTCGCCATGATCACGCAGATCTCCTTCGGAAAGCTCGAGCACGGCATGAACATGCCGCACCTGCTCGACATCCAGACGCAGGCCTTCCAGTCGCTCCTCCAGCTCGACGCCGCGGCGCATGACCGCGAGGACGTCGGGCTCGAGCGCGTCTTCAAGGATCTCTTCCCCATCACCGACGTCCACGAGAACTTCTCGCTGGACTTCAAGCGCTACACCCTCGGCGAGCCCAAGTACTCGGTCGAGGAGTGCATCGAGCGCGACATGACCTACTCGGCGCCGCTCAAGGCGACGCTGGTGCTGACGGTCTATGAGGAGAACCCGGTCGACGGGAAGAAGCGCCTCAAGAACCAGATCGAGAAGGAGGTCTATCTCGGCGAGCTGCCCCTGCTCACGAACCTCGGCACCTTCGTGATCAACGGCGCCGAGCGCGTGATCGTCTCGCAGCTGCACCGCTCGCCGGGCGTGGTGTTCGAGGAGAGCACCCACCCCAACGGCCAGCGCCTCATCTCGTCGCGGATCATCCCCTTCCGCGGCTCCTGGGTGGAGTTCACCGTCGATATCCACGACGTGATCTTCGTCCACATCGACAAGAAGAAGAAGTTCCCCGCCACGGCGCTGCTGCGCGCCTTCGGCTACGGCACGAACGCGGACATCTATCGGATGTTCTTCGGCGTGCGTGAGCTGGACATCACCAAGCGCAAGGAAGGCCGCGACCGCGAGGTCATCGGTGCCATCATCGCCGAGGACATCGAGCTCGAGGGCGAGAAGGTCGAGCTGCCGGCGCCGGAGCCTGGCAAGAAGGCCAAGAAGGAGACCAAGAAGGCCCGGGAGGCGCGCGAGCGCGCCGAGGCCGTGATGCTCGTCAAGCAGGGCGACGAGCTCACCGAGGAGGTGTTCAACCGCCTCCGCCGCCAGAAGATCGACAAGGTCAAGGTCTTCGCGTCGTACCAGGAAGTGGACGTGCGCGAGGAGCTGGACGCCTTCGAGCGCGGCGACCGCACGTCGCCCCGCACGGTGGCCCTCGAGGTGATCGACCCGGCCACGGGCGAGGTCGTTGCCGAGCCGGGCCAGTCGCTCCACGTCACGCTGGTCCGCAAGCTGCGGAAGCTCGAGGTTGCCAAGGTCTCCTGCTTCGTGGCCTCGGGCCGCGCCGAGAGCAACCTCATCCGCAACACCCTGGCCAAGGACCCGACCAAGTCCGAGGACGAGGCGCTCAAGCAGATCTACTCGCTGCTCCGTCCGGGCGACGCCCCGAACAAGGAGACGGCAAAGCAGGCGCTCGAGCGGCTGTTCTTCTCGCCGAAGCGCTATGACCTCGGCCGGGTCGGCCGCTACAAGATCAACCAGCGCCTGCACCTCAACACGCCGGCCAGCCACACGGTCCTCACCACCGAGGACTTCGTGGCCATCATCCGCTACCTGGTGGAGCTGCAGCAGGGCCGCGGCCACGTGGACGACATCGACCACCTGGGCAACCGCCGCATCCGCTCGGTGGGCGAGCTGATCGCCAACCAGTTCTCCGTCGGCCTGTCGCGCATGGCGCGCCTGGTCAAGGAGCGCATGAGCATCAACCAGGACAGCGAGAAGATCTCGCTCGACGACCTCGTGAACGCCCGCACCGTCTCGGCGGTGATCCAGGCCTTCTTCGGATCGTCGCAGCTCTCGCAGTTCATGGACCAGACCAACCCGCTGGCCGAGCTCACCCACAAGCGCCGCCTCTCGGCGCTGGGACCGGGCGGCCTGACGCGCGAGCGCGCGGGCTTCGAGGTCCGCGACGTGCACTACTCGCAGTACGGGCGCATGTGCCCCATCGAGACGCCGGAAGGGCCGAACATCGGCCTCATCACGTCGCTGGCCTGCTTCGCGCGGGTCAACGACCTCGGCTTCGTGGAGACGCCGTACCGCGTGGTGAAGAACGGCAAGGTGAGCAGCGAAATTGCCTGGCTGGATGCCAACCGCGAGGAGGAGGCCGTGATCGCCCAGGCGAACGCGCTCCTCAACGAGGACAGCACCTTCGTCAACGAGCTCGTGCTCTGCCGCCAGCAGGGCGACGTGCCGCTGATGCCGCCGAGCCGCATCGACTACATGGACGTGGCGCCGGAGCAGCTGGTCTCCATCGCCGCCGCGCTGATCCCCTTCCTTGAGCACGACGACGCGAACCGCGCGCTGATGGGCTCGAACATGCAGCGCCAGGCCGTGCCGCTCCTCAACCCGCAGACGCCGCTGGTGGGCACCGGCCTCGAGGAGAAGGTGGCCACGGACTCGGGCGCGGTGGTGATCGCCAAGCGCGCCGGTGTCGTCACGCGGGTGACCGCCGACGAGATCATCGTCGACGCCGGCCAGACCAAGGGCAGCAAGGATGCCGACGCGCCGCTCAAGCGACTGGCGGCCCAGGACCGCTACAAGCTCCGCAAGTACCGCCGCACCAACCAGGACACGGCGCTGAACCAGCGTCCGCTGGTGGAGGTGGGGCAGAAGGTGAGGCAGGGCGCGGTGCTGGCCGATGGCGCCGGTACCCAGTACGGCCAGCTCGCGCTGGGCTCGAACGTGACGGTGGCGTTCATGCCCTGGTACGGGCACAACTTCGAGGACGCCATCGTGCTCTCCGAGCGCCTGGTGAAGGACGACGTGTACTCGTCGATCCACATCCAGGAGCACGAGCTGCACGTCCGCGACACGAAGCGCGGCCAGGAGGAGATCACGCGCGAGATCCCGAACGTCTCCGAGGAGTCGCTCGTGGACCTCGACGAACGCGGCATCGTCCGCATCGGCGCGCACGTGCGCCCGGGTGACATCCTCGTCGGCAAGATCACGCCGAAGGGCGAGACAGAGCTCTCGCCCGAGGAGAAGCTGCTCACCGCGATCTTCGGCGAGAAGGCCAAGGACGTGAAGGATTCCTCGCTCAAGGTGCCCCCGGGCGTCGTGGGCGTGGTCATCGACGTGAAGATCTTCTCGCGAATCGAGGACCAGGTGGTCGAGAAGGACCGCGGCGAGCGCATCGGTGACGTGCGCCGCCTGGAGGGCGAGGAGAAGGTGCGCGTGAACGACGTGCGCGACGAGGAGATCAAGGCCCTGCTGGTGGGCCAGAAGGTCGCCCTCGCGCTGCAGGCGGGCACGGTGGAGGAGGCCATCCCGGCCGGCACGACGCTCGGCGACGAGCTGCTCGCCGGCCTGCGCCTGGCCACGCTGGACCTCAAGACCTTCCGCGTCGAGAACAGGAAGGTGAACGAGGAGGTCCGCCGCATCATCGAGGCGGCCGACGAGGTGAAGGCCCGCATCGAGGAGAAGGCCGAGCAGCGGATCGACCAGATCCTGAAGCCGGACGAGCTCCCGCCGGGCGTCATCCAGCTCGTGAAGGTCTACCTGGCCGAGAAGCGCAAGATCTCGGTGGGCGACAAGATGGCCGGCCGCCACGGCAACAAGGGTATCGTGGCGCGCATCGTCCCCGAGGAGGACATGCCGTTCCTGCCGAACGGCACCCCGGTGGACATCGTGCTGAACCCGCTCGGCGTGCCCTCGCGCATGAACGTGGGCCAGATCCTCGAGACCCACCTCGGGTGGGCCGCGAAGATCCTCGGCTTCTATGCCAAGACCCCGGTGTTCCAGGGCGCGACGGAGCGCGAGATCGGCCTGTCGCTGCGCATGGCGGGGCTGGAGTGGGTGCGCTCGGCGCTGGACCTCGAGACGCCGGCACCGGGCTTCACGCCCGACGAACTGAAGGCGGTCCTCGACGACCTGCGTCCCGACACCGCCCACGGCAACAAGGTGGAGCTGCTGGCGGATGCCTCGCTGAACGACCTGCACGGTCGCGGCATGAGCGCGACCGCGAAGGGCGTGTACCAGCGGGCGTACGACTACCTCGTGTCGGCCGCGAAGGAGCTGGCGGCCCGTGAGCGCACCGCCACGCAGCACGCGGCGGCGCACCACGAGGAGGGCCAGGGCGCCGAGGATGTCACGGCGGCGCACAAGGCCGAGCTCAAGAAGGCCCACAAGGAGCTCGAGAAGCGCGCCGGGATGGACGACGCCGCGCTGCTCGAGGCGATGGGCCGTCCGGCCCTCGCGGCGATGCTCGGCAAGAAGAGCGAGGCCGACGTGGATGCGGCGGCGCGCGAGCTGATGATCGTCGGCGGGATGATGCCGGGCGGCAAGATCCGGCTCCGCGACGGGCGCACCGGCGAGACCTTCACCAACCCGGTGACGGTGGGCCAGGTGTACATGCTCAAGCTCAGCCACCTCGTGGACGACAAGATCCACGCCCGCAGCATCGGCCCCTACAGTCTCGTCACGCAGCAGCCGCTGGCGGGCAAGGCGCAGTTCGGTGGCCAGCGCTTCGGAGAGATGGAGGTGTGGGCGCTGGAGGCCTACGGCGCCGCGCACACCCTGCAGGAGATCCTCACGGTCAAGTCGGACGACGTCAACGGCCGCAGCCGCGTCTACGAGGCGATCGTGAAGGGTCAGAACCTCCCGGAGCCGGGCACGCCGGAGTCGTTCAACGTGCTCGTGAAGGAACTGCAGGCGCTGGGCATCCACGTGACAATGGACTCGCACGCCGAGGGCGGAATGCTCGGCCTCGGGTCGGAGGAATAACCAGATGATCGATTTCCGCAGCGTCCGCGAAAAGAGCGCCAGCGCCTTTGACTACATCCAGGTCCGGATCGCCTCGCCCGAGGAGATCCGTGGCCCGCGTGACCCCAAGGAGCGCGAGCGCCTGGAGATGGCCGGCCTCCGGAGCTGGTGGTCCTGGGGTGAGGTCACCAAGCCCGAGACCATCAACTACCGGTCGTTCAAGCCGGAGAAGGATGGCCTCTTCTGCGAGAAGATCTTCGGTCCCGTGAAGGACTGGGAGTGCCATTGCGGCAAGTACAAGCGAATCCGCTACCGTGGCGTGATCTGCGACCGCTGCGGCGTCGAGGTGACGCTCAGCAAGGTGCGTCGCGATCGCATGGGCCATATCGAGCTGGCCGTGCCGGTGGCGCACATCTGGTTCTTCAAGACCCTGCCCAGCCCGATGGGCAACCTTCTCGACCTCACGCTGCGTGACCTCGAGAAGGTGATCTACTACAGCAACTACGTGGTGATCGACCCGGGGGCGCAGGAGGTCAGGATGAACGACCTCCTCGACGAGGAGCAGTACCTCCAGCTGCGGATGAAGGCCAAGGAGGAGGGCGACAGCGCCTTCCTGGCCGACATCGGCGCGCCGGCGGTGCGCGAGCTCCTGCGCCGCCTCGACGTCGACAAGGTGTCCGAGGAGCTGCGCGCGTCGGTCGTGGGCGAGACCTCGCAGCACAAGAAGAAGGCGATGCTGAAGCGCCTCAAGATCGTCGACGCCTTCCGCAACTCCGGCGACCACTCCGGGCTCCGCAACAAGCCCGAGTGGATGATCATGGACGTCGTGCCGGTGATCCCGCCCGACCTGCGGCCGCTGGTGCCGCTCGACGGCGGCCGCTTCGCCACGTCGGACCTGAACGACCTGTACCGCCGCGTCATCAACCGCAACAACCGCCTCACCAAGCTCATCTCGCACCGCGCGCCGGAGGTCATCCTGCGCAACGAGAAGCGCATGTTGCAGGAGGCGGTGGACGCGCTGTTCGACAACGGCCGTCGCTCCAAGGCCATCCGTGGCCGCGGCAAGCGCCCGCTGAAGTCGCTGTCCGACATGCTCAAGGGCAAGCAGGGCCGGTTCCGCCAGAACCTGCTCGGCAAGCGCGTCGACTACTCGGGCCGCTCGGTGATCGTGGTGGGCCCGGAGCTCAAGCTGCACCAGTGCGGCCTCCCGAAGGCGATGGCGCTGGAGCTCTTCAAGCCGTTCATCATCCACAAGCTCGTGGAGAAGGGCATCGCGGAGACGGTGAAGCGCGCCAAGAAGATCGTGGAGCGCGAGTCCTCCGAGGTGTTCGAGATCCTCGAGGAGATCATCCGCGACCATCCGGTGCTGCTGAACCGCGCGCCGACGCTGCACCGCCTGGGCATCCAGGCCTTCGAGCCGGTGCTGGTCGAGGGCAAGGCCATCCGCATCCATCCGCTCGTCTGCGCGGCGTTCAACGCCGACTTCGACGGTGACCAGATGGCCGTGCACGTGCCGCTGTCGTTCGAGGCGCAGCTCGAGGCCCGCGTGCTGATGCTGTCGTCGAACAACATCCTGAAGCCGTCGGACGGCCGCCCGGTGGCGGAGCCGTCGCAGGACATCGTCCTGGGCTGCTACTTCGCGACGAAGCAGCCGGCTGGCTTCGATGCGCTGCTCAAGGACGAGAAGGCGCAGCGGCAGCTGCGCTCCTTCGGGTCCGCGGCCGAGGTCGAGATGGCGCTCGCGCTGCATCAGATCATGGTGCAGTCGCCGGTGCGCTACCTGGCGCGCCACGAGGAGGGGCGGAAGTGGGTGACCACGACCGCCGGCCGCGTGCTGTTCGACGGGATCGTGCCGTCGGCGCTGCCGTTCCAGAACCACGACATGAAGAAGAAGAAGCTTGGCGAGCTCGCCTTCGAGTCGTACCGCAAGGCCGGCCTGGCCGAGACGGTGGCCTTCCTGGACCGCCTGAAGGAGTTCGGCTTCCGCAACGCCACCCGCGGTGGCGTGTCGATCGCAATTGAGGACCTCGAGATCCCGGCGGAGAAGGAGACGCTGCTGGACGAGGCCACGGCGCGCGTCGCGCGCTTCCAGAAGGCGTACCAGACCGGCAACATCACGAACGGCGAGCGCTACAACAAGGTGATCGACACCTGGACGCACGCCAACAACGACATCGCGGACGCGATGGTGAAGCGCATGCGCGAGTCGCAGGGCGGCTTCAACCCGGTGTTCATGATGTTCGACTCCGGCTCGCGTGGTAGCCGCGACCAGATCCGTCAGCTGGCCGGCATGCGCGGCCTGATGGCGAAGCCCCAGAAGAAGCTGACCGGCGGCATCGGCGAGATCATCGAGAACCCGATCAAGTCGAACTTCCGTGAAGGCCTCTCGGTGCTCGAGTACTTCTCGTCCACGCACGGTGCCCGCAAGGGCCTCGCGGACACGGCGCTCAAGACGGCCGACGCGGGCTACCTGACGCGCCGCCTCTGCGACGTGGCCCAGGACGTGGTGGTGACCGAGGAGGATTGCGGCACCGTGATGGGACTGGACATCGGCGCCCTGAAGGAAGGCGAGGACATCATCGAGCCGTTGGCCGAGCGCATTGTCGGCACGGTGGCGGCGGACGACGTGGTCGATCCGCAGCTGCTGGACGAGGCCGGGCGCCCACAGCTCCTGGTCGAGGCCGGCTCCATGATCGACGAGGAGACCGCCGCGGCCATCGAGGAGGCGGGCATCGAGACGGTGAAGATCCGTTCCGTGCTCACCTGCGAGGCCAAGCGCGGGCTCTGCCGCATGTGCTACGGCCGCAACCTGGCGACCATGCACATGGTGGACCTGGGCGAGGCCGTCGGCATCATCTCGGCGCAGTCCATCGGCGAGCCGGGCACGCAGCTCACGCTGCGCACCTTCCACATCGGCGGCACGGCGGCCCGCATCGCGGAGCAGACGGCGCGCAAGTCGAAGGTGGCCGGCGTGGTCGAGTACGGCGACCGCCTGGTCAAGGTGAAGAACCCGGACGGCCAGGAGATCGTGACCTCGTACGAGGGCGAGCTCTTCATTCGCGCGACGAAGGACAGGAACGCGCCGGTGATGGCCCGCCTGCAGGTGCCGCTGGGCGCCATCCTGATGGTCGAGGATGGTGCGCCGGTGGCCAAGGAAGACGTGATCTTCACCTGGGACCCGTACACGAACCCGATCATCGCGGACGTGGCCGGCGAGCTGCGCTTCGTGGACCTCGTGGAGGACGAGACGGTCTCCGAGGAGCTCGACGAGCTCACGGGTCTCCGTCAGCGCGTAGTCATCGAGGACCGCGAGAAGAAGCTGCACCCGCACATCGAGATCTGGCAGACGAAGGGCGGCAAGGAGAAGAAGGTCCGCGACTTCGTGATTCCGGTGGGCGCGCAGCTGATCATCGAGGACGGCGCCCAGGCGGCGGCCGGCCAGACGATCGCCAAGATCTCCCGCGAGGCCTACAAGACCCGCGACATCACGGGCGGCCTGCCGCGCGTGGCGGAGCTGTTCGAGGCCCGCAAGCCGAAGGATCCGGCGACGATCTCCGAGATCGACGGCGTGGTCCGCTTCGGCGACATCAAGCGCGGCAAGCGCGAGATCTTCGTCCAGCCGCTGGATGCGAACAACTCGGTCGACGAATCGCAGCAGCCGCAGCTGTACGAAGTGGCGTCGGGCAAGCACCTGCGCGTGCACGAGGGTGACCGCGTGCGCGCCGGCGACCGCCTGTCCGAGGGCCCCGTGAATCCGCACGACATCCTGCGGATCAAGGGCCCGCGCGCGGTGCAGGAATACCTGCTGAACGAGGTGCAGGAGGTGTACCGCCTGCAGGGCGTGAAGATCAATGACAAGCACATCGGCGTGATCGTGCGCCAGATGCTGCAGAAGGTCCGCATCGTCGACCCGGGGAACACGGAGTTCCTCGAGGGCGAGCACGTGGACAAGGCGGTCTTCCGCGAGGCGAACGACAGGGCCAAGAAGAAGAAGGCGAAGCCGGCCTCGTCGGAGCCGCTGCTCCTCGGCATCACGAAGGCGTCGTTGACGACGCAGTCCTTCATCTCTGCGGCCTCCTTCCAGGAGACGACGCGCGTGCTGACGGATGCGGCGATCCGCGGGGCCAAGGACAACCTCCTCGGGCTGAAGGAGAACATCATCATCGGCCACCTGATCCCGGCGGGCACCGGCATGTACCGGTACTCGGACGTGGACATGGACATCGAGCCGCCGCCGATGCCGGCGCCGGAGTTCGGTGGGTTCGGGGCGCTGCCCGAGGCCTTCCTCTCGGCACCCGCCGAGGCGGATGCGTCGCTGCTGGCTCCGCTGCCGGACGACGAGTAGCCGGCTGCAGGCTGTCGCGACGGGAAACCGCCCTCCAGGTTTTGCCTGGGGGGCGGTTTTCGTCGTCGCCTGGGTCGGAGCGGCAACCCAGGACGATCTGACCGGACCCACGACGCCTAGCGGCGACGCCTCCCAGCACGGAGATTCCCCTCCCATGACTGACCCCCGTGTCATCCCCAGGACTGCCGTCTGGAGCTGGATCCTCTACGACCTCGCCAACACCATCTTCTCGATGGGCGTGGTCTCCCTCTACTTCTCGCTATGGGTGCGCGAGCAGGTGGGCGCCGAGCGCGCGGATGCGGTGTACGGCACCATCACCGCCATTTCCATGGGCATCATCTTCGTCATCAGCCCGCTCTTGGGCTCGATGACGGACCGGGCGCGACGGCGGATGCCGTTCCTGGTGGTGAGCACCGTGCTCTGCGTGCTGCTCACGGCCCTGCTGGCCCGCGGCGGCTACTGGATCACCATGCTGGCCTTCGTGCTGGCCAACGCCGCCTACCAGGCCGGGCTGCAGTTCTACGACGCGCTGCTGCCCGAGGTGACCACCGAGGAGAACCGCGGGCGCATCTCCGGAATCGGGGTCGGCATCGGCTACCTCGGCTCCTACTTCGCGGTGGGCATCGGCTTCCTGCCGCAGGCAGAGGACAAGCCCTTCCTGTTCACCGCCATCGCGGTGGCCTTCCTGGCGCTGAGCATCCCCTGCTTCCTGTTCGTGCGCGAGCGGGGGAATCCCAACCCGCAGCCCGTGTTCGGCTGGGCGATGATCAAGGAGTCCACGGGGGAGACGCTGCGGACGCTGCGCGGCGGCGCGGAGTATCCGGGCCTGATCCGCTTCCTCGTGGGCCGCGTGTTCTACACCGACGCCATCAACACCGTCATCAGCATCATGACGCTCTACACGGTGAACGTGGCGGTGGCGTCGGGGCTGGAGACCGCCGCCGGTGAGAACAAGGCCCGCTTCATCATGCTCGCGGCCATCAGCTTTGCGGTGATCGGCGGCTTTGTCTGGGGCGCCATGGTGGACCGCATCGGCCCCAAGGCCACGTTGAACCGGGTGCTGGTGCTCTGGCTGGCGACGTTCACGCTGGCGGCGGCCATCGGGCTGTTCGCCCTGAGCGTGAACCTGCTGTTCGTGGTGGCGTCGATGGCGGGCGTGGCGCTGGGCGGCATCTGGAGCGCGGACCGTCCGCTGATGCTGCGGCTGACGCCGCCGCACCGCGTCGGCGAGTTCTATGGCCTGTACGGGATGGTCGGGCGGTTCAGCGCCATCATCGGTCCGGGCATCTGGGCCGCCGTGGCCTGGCTCTGCATCGGCAAGCTCGGCATGTCACCGGCCAAGGGGCAGGGTATCGGCGTGCTGATCCTGCTTGGCATGGTGCTGCTCTCGCGCTGGATCCTCCGGCCCGTGACCGACACGAAGCGCGACTGGGGCGCCCTCAGCGGGCAACGCGCGGCCGAGGCGTAGTCCCCCGGGGCCGCGCGTCGGTCCGCCGATCCTACCGTCCAATCACCGCGTAACCCTGTGCGGCGAGGATGCCGTGCGCGCTGGTGGCGGTGGTTGCGACCTTCACAAAGGGCAGCAGCTGGTCCCGGGGCACGTTGCGATTGATCAGCGCCTGGCCGCAGACGATGATCTGCACCCCGGCCTCGTGCAACGCCGTGAGCAGGGCGATGCTGCCGTTGTCGGCGCCGGTGCGTGACTTGTACGCGGCGTTGTTGAGCAGTGACGCCGTGGCCGTGCCGTGCACGATGATGGCGAGTTTGACGTTGCTGCGCGCCACGCCGTTGACGTCCATCAGGCGGAAGAAGTTGGCGGGCTCGCCGAAGCCGGCCACGCGATCGCCGGGATTCTCCGGGCCGACGGTGACGTGCCAGGCCATCCTGTAGATCAGGTCCTTGGGCGCCGGGAAGGTCGGGTCGGTGACTCCCGACGTTCCGCCCACCTGGCGAATCAAGGCCTCCCCGGTCTGTGCGGACCCGGAGACCGGAAGCAGCACGGCGACGAGCGCGAGCAGGGCGATACGGGCAGTCAGGCGGGGCATTCTCGAAATCCTCCGACGGGGGTGTGAGATCAGCGAGCCAGGCCGTGACCGCCGAGGGGCACGGTCACGGTGGGTGGGGCAGGTACGGCGACCATCGGGCGGCCCCTGGCGATGGCCGCCCGGACGGACGGGAGGCTGAGCGGCTCCCTGTGTGCCTTGTTGCCAAGACCGCGGTGATCACGATGGTATCTGCGTCATCCGGGTCCCCGGCCACGACATCGCTCAGGCAGCCCGGGATGGCAGCTGGTCCTACAGATGAGTCCGGACACCCGCCAAACATACGGCATCGGGCCGGGACCTGCCCGATGCGGCGCCGTGACATCGACGGGTTGCCAGCGCCGCCGATTGGAGCGACCATCACGGCATGCATCGTCGCCTCTTTCTTTCCGACCTCTCGCGCTACGCGGTGCTCTGTGCGGGACTGCCCAACGAGTGGCGCCTGACGGCGCGCCCGCGCCTTGCGGACGAGCCGTTTACGCTGGGGGTGGCCAGCGGGGACCCCACGCCGGATGGGGCCGTGATCTGGACCCGCCTCGCGCCGCAGCCGCTTGCCGCCGACGGAGGCATGTCCGGGGCCCGGGTGGTCGTGAACTGGGAGATCGCCGATGACGAGGGCTTCACGCGCATCCAGCGACGCGGCCGTGCGACCGCGGCCCCCGAACTCGGGTATTCCGTGCACGTGAATCTCGAGGGTCTGCAGCCGGAGCGCTGGTACTTCTACCGGTTCATGGCGGGCGACGCCGTGAGTCCCGTGGGACGGGTGCGGACGGCGCCGGCACCGGGGACGCTGGCACCGCTGCGGCTCGGCGTGGTCTCCTGCCAGCACTACGAAGCGGGGTTCTTCACGGCCTTCTCGCATCTCGCGGCCGAGCCCTGCGATCTGGTGGCACACCTGGGCGACTACATCTACGAATACGGGCCGGTTGAGGGTCGCGTGCGTCGACATTCGACGACGGAGGTGCGCACGGTGGAGCAGTACCGCGCCCGCTACGCGCAGTACAAGTCGGACCCCGCGCTGCAGCACGCGCACGCCATCTGTCCGTGGGTGGTGACCTGGGACGACCATGAGGTGGACAACAACTACGCCGGGACCGTCGGGGAGAACGGCATGGAGTCCACCGAGCAGATGCTGGCGCGCCGGGCGGCCGGCTATCAGGCCTGGTGGGAGCACCAGCCGGTGCGGGTGCCACGGGCGCGCTCGTGGTCCGAGCTCAGCATCCGGCGCTCGCTGTCCTGGGGCAGCCTGGCGGATGTATGGGTGCTCGATACGCGGCAGTACCGCGATGACCAGGCCTGCGGAGACGGCGCACAGCGCGTGCCCTGCGGCGACTGGGGCGACGCGGGCCGCACGATGCTGGGGGACGCGCAGGAGGAGTGGCTGTCGGACGGTCTCGGCGCGTCGCGGGCGCGCTGGCAGGTCCTGGCGCAGCAGGTCATGATGGCGCCCTGGGACTCGGCGGCCGGTGCGAACCGCAGCCTGAGCATGGATGCCTGGAGCGGCTACCCCGTGGCACGGGATCGCCTGCTCCGCACCATCGCGCGCCGGGCACGGAATCGCACGGTGGTGCTCTCGGGCGACATCCACTCCAACTGGGTGAATGAGCTCCGCGACGGCTTCGAGCGTCCGGACCGCGACACGATTGCCGCCGAGTTCGTCGGGACCTCGATTGCCTCGGGCGGCGATGGCGAGGACCAGTGGCGTGGCGTTCCCGAATCGATGGGCGAGAATCCGCACCTCAAGTGGCACACGGCACGTCGTGGCTACGTGGTACACGAGGTGCGGGCCGACAGCTGGGATGCCACCTACCGCGAGGTGCCCTACGTGTCCCGTCCCGGCGCCCCGGTGCGCACGGCGTCCCGCTGGCGCATGGAGCGTGGGCGCCCCGGTATCGACCGGCTCTAGGGCTCGGTCGCCGGCGCGACCGCGGCTGCCGGCGCGCGCCAACGCAGCCGTGCCGCGTGCGGTGCGCTGAGGCTGCCGAGGTAGATCCAGCCGTCGCGCTCGAGGGCGTGCGTGAGCATCGGGAAGGCGCCGCTGGGGTCCTGCAGCGAGACGAGCACGCGGCCCGAGTCATTTAGGGCCAGGATGTGGCCGTAGTTCACGGGCGCCGGGCGAACGGCCGCCGGGAGGCGGCGTACGACCTTGCGCAGGAATGGATGGGGTGCGAGCCGGTCGGCGAGCGCATTGCGCGGGGAGACGAGCGCCAGCCAATAGCGGCCGTCGCGGCCGCGGGTGAGGTTGTCGGGAAACCCGGGCAGGGCGTCGATCAGCGTCGTGACTGCGCCTCGGCCCGGCCCATCGCGCTCGACGCGCAGCACGCGGTTGGAGCCGGTCTCGTTGACGAGGACCGCGGTTTCGTCATGGCTCAGCGCCACGCCATTGGCGAACACGATGCCGCCGGCCAGCACGCTGCTGCGATCGGTGGCGGGATCGTACTCGATCAGCCGGCCATTGCCCCGGTGCTCCAGGATCTCCAGCAGGCTGGCCTCGAGCGCGGCCTCGCCCTTGCCGGTGAACTTCGTGGATGCGTCGGAGAAATAGATGCGTCCGTCGCGCGCGACATCGACGTCATCCGCGAGGCCGATCGGAATGCCCTCGGCTTCGGTGGCCACCACGCGGACGCTGCCCTCCGGCGAGATGGCGAGGAGCCCGATCTTGCCGTCGGCACACCACATCGTGCCGGTGCCGTCGAAGGCCATCCCCAGCGGACGGCCGCCGGTATTCACCCAGCGCTCGACGGACGTGCCGCTGCTGTCGTAGCGCAGGATCCAGCCATCGGCGGTGGCGGCGTAGAGTCGGCCCTGGGCGTCCGCGGCGATCGCTTCGGGACCGGGCTCGCCCAGCGTGGTCAGCGATTCCGCCGCCGCGAGTGCGCGATTCGTCTCGAACACGCCGACGAAGCCCGGGCTGTCCGGCGCCTCCCAGGCCGCCGGGGCAATGGGCACCGGCCAGGCGAGCAGGTAGGCCACGGCGAAGAGCGCGAGCGCGGCGGCCACGCGCAGGAGCGTGCGATGCGCACGCGTGGAGGAGGGTGAGGGCGTCATCTCCCAAAGCTACGGCGGGCCGGGCCGCCGCGGGCGCTGGCTAGACGTCGGTGATGTCCACGTCCTTGGTCTCGGGCAGGAAGAGCGCGCCCACCACGAGGGTCATGGCCGCAATCGCCACTGGATACCAGAGGCCGGCATAGATGTCGCCCGTGGCCGCCACGATCGCGAAGGCGGTCGTCGGCAGGAACCCGCCGAACCAGCCGTTGCCGATGTGATAGGGCAGGGACATGCTCGTGTAGCGGATGCGCGTGGGGAACAGCTCCACCAGCATCGCCGCGATCGGCCCGTAGACCATCGTCACCAGGATCACCAGCGCCACGAGGATGGCGATCACCCTGCCGGTGGCGAGGCGCGCGGGGTCCGCTCGCTGGGGATATCCCGCCGTCGCCAGCGCACGATCCAGCATCGCGTCAAATCGCCCTCGCTCCAGCGCGGCATTGGGCCCCGAGGCGTCATAGGAGGGCACGAGGACGTCGCCCACCATCACGCCCACCGCATCGCGCATCTGGACGTTCCGGTACGGCACGCCGCGGCGGACCAGCGCGCTCTTTGCCACGTCGCAGGGCGCGGTGAATGCGCTGGTGCCCACGGGATTGAACTGCACCGAGCAGCTGGCCCTGTCCGCGAGGACCGTGACGGGCGCCGCGGCCTGCGCCTCGGCCAGTGCCGGGTTCGCGGCCGCGGTGAGCGCGTGGAAGAGCGGGAAATAGCTCAGCATGGCGAGGGCGCAGCCGGAGAGGATCACCGGCTTGCGCCCGATGCGATCCGACAGCCAACCGAACACGATGAAGAACGGCGTGCCCAGGAGTAGCGCCACCGCCACCAGGATGTTCGCCGTCTGCGCGTCCACCTTGAGCGTCTGGGTCAGGAAGAACAGCGCGTAGAACTGCCCCGTATACCAGATCACGGCCTGGCCGGCGACTACGCCGAAGAGCGCCAGCAGCACCAGCCGGAGATTGGCCCATCGGGCGAAGGACTCCGTCAGCGGGGCCGCCGAGTGCCTGCCCTCCGCCTTCATCCTCTGGAACAGCGGGGACTCGTCCAGCGAGAGCCGGATCCAGGTCGAGATGCCGAGCAGGATCACCGAGAACAGGAACGGGATGCGCCAGCCCCAGGCGTCGAAGCGCTCGTTGCCGAGCAGCAGGCGGCAGCCCAGGATCACCAGCAGCGAGAGAAAGAGTCCCAGTGTCGCCGTGGTCTGGATCCAGCTGGTGAACAGGCCGCGCTTCCCGTGCGGCGCGTGTTCCGCCACATAGGTTGCCGCGCCGCCGTACTCACCGCCGAGCGCGAGTCCCTGCAGGAGCCGGAGGGCGATCAGGAGCACCGGTGCCACGATGCCCAGCGTCGCGTAGCCGGGCAGCACCCCGACCAGGAAGGTCGAGATGCCCATCAGCACGATCGTCACGAGAAACGTGTGCTTGCGGCCCACGAGGTCGCCGAGGCGCCCGAATACCACTGCGCCAAAGGGGCGGACCGCAAAGCCGGCCGCGAAGGCGAGCAGCGCGAAGATGAACCCCGCGGTCTCGTTCACGCCCGAGAAGAACTGCCGCGAGATGATCGCCGCCAGCGACCCGTACAGATAGAAGTCGTACCACTCGAACACCGTCCCGAGGGAGGAGGCGAGGATGACGCGGCGGACGTCCTTGGTGGGGGCCAGCGGTTCGGTGTCGGTCACGGGGGACAAACATCGCCCGGAATGCCCCGCCTGTGAAGGTGGGGTGTCGGGGTCCGGGGGCCTGCTGCGCATCCCCTGAGGGTCCCCCGGCCCCGACTGGGCCCCCTGGTGCTCTCGCAGGCGCCGCCCCGGCGCGAGGCCCATACGCTGGTGGCGGCCATGGGTCGCAGCGGACGCCCCTCCGGCGCTACGCGCGTCTAGGCGCCGCCCTTTCGGTACTGCCGCACCGCGAGCGTCATGAGCGCGGCGCCGGCCGCCGCGAGGGCGGCGAGGCGTGGCCAGACCTCGGCCACGCCGGCGCCCTTGAGCAGCACGGCGCGCATCAGGGCGATGAAGTGCATCAGCGGATTCAGCTGCGCGAGCCACTGGGTCCAGGTGGGCATGGCACGGATGGGCGTGAACAGCCCGCTCATCAGGATGTAGACCATCAGCACGCTGAAGGCCACGAACAGCGCCTGCTGCTGTGTCTCCACCACGGCGGAGATCCAGAGCCCGAGGCCAAGCGCCGCCACGAGATACAGCGCCGCCGCACCGTAGACCAACGGCAGCGCGCCCTCAAACGGCACCCCGAAGATGAAGCGCGCCACCATCAGGCCCAGGGTGAGCTGCGCCAGCGCGATGATCCAGAGCGGCAGCAACTTGGCGATGATGAACGTCGAGCGCCCGATCGGCGTGACGTTCAGCTGGTCCAGCGTCCCGATTTCCTTCTCGCGCACGATGTTGAGCGCCGTGAGGATGGTACCGACGATGGTGACCAGCTGCACGAGGATGCCGGGCACCATGTAGTGGTGGTAGTCGAGCGTCTCGTTGTACCAGTTCCGCGTCCGCGCATCCAGCCGCGGCTGGCCGCGCGTCGGCGCCTCGCGCGCGGCAGCCACGGAGGCGGCCAGGTGACGTCCGCCGCCGAGCTCCGCGGCGTAGGCGTGCTGCACGGACGTCGCATACGCGGACCCCACGCCCGCCTGCACGCCGTCCTCCGCGTTGAACTGCAGCCCCACGATGCCATGGCGCCGACGCCGGATGTCCTCCTCGAAGTCCCGTGGCAGCCCCACCACGAGGTCCGCCTCGCGCCCGAGCAGGGCCTGCTCCGCGGGGTCGAAGGTGGCCGAGCGGCCGACCACTTCGAAACGCCCGGTGCTCGCCAGGCGATCCACCACGGCGCGCGAACTGGCCGAGCGATCCTGGTCCACCACCCAGACCCGGCTGCGCTTCACCTCGAAGGTCGCGGCGTTCGCCAGCACCACCAGCTGCAGCAGCGGCATGATGAACAGCATGCGCAGCAGCACCGGATCCCGGCGGATCTGCAGGAACTCCTTGCGGAGCAGCACCCGGAGCGCACGCATCAGTCGAGTCGCACGGAGAAGCGCCGCGTGGCCAGCATGAGCATCACCAGCAGCATCAGCGAGAGCACCGCGAACTCCGCCCAGAGCTGCGGCAGGCCGGCGCCCTTGAGCATGACGCCGCGCGAGATCTCCACGAACCAGCGGGCCGGCACGATGTTCGAGAGCAGCCGCAGCGGCAGCGGCATCGAGGCGACGGGGAAGATCATGCCGCTGAGCAGCGTGCTGGGCAGCATCGTGCCCCCCAGCGCCGCGAGCATCGCGGCCCGCTGGGAGCCGGTGGCCGCGGCGATCAGCACGCCGAGCGCGAGGCCGACCAGCGCGTAGAGCGTGCTGCCGGCGAGGAGCAGGCCCAACGAACCGCGGAACGGCACGCGGAACACCAGCCAGGCCGCCACGAGGATCGTCACCACGTTCACGAAGGCCAGCAGCAGATACGGTGCGACCTTGCCTACGATCACCTGCCAGGGCCGCAACGGCGAGACCAGCAGCACCTCGAGGGTGCCCCGTTCCTTCTCGCGCGAGAGCGAGATGGCGGTCATCAGGGCAGTCACCATCGTCAGGATCAGCGCGATGAGCCCGGGCACGAAAAGGTTCACGCTCTCCAGCGTGGGATTGAAGCGCATGCGCACCCGCGGCTCGAGGAACACTCCGCCGCTGCCGCGCGTGTGTTCGCGCTCCCAGGCGGTCAGCACCGCCATGGTGTGGGCCTTCATGGTGGTGCCGGTGTTCGGGTCGGATGCGTCCGCCACCACGCGGATGTCGGCCGGTCGCCCGTCGGCGAGTCGGGACGCCAGGCCCGCCTCGATCTCCAGCGCCACATCCAGCCGGTTGGCGCGGAACAGGCGCTTCACGTCGGCAGCCCCGGCATCCACCAATGTGAAACGGCCGTTCTCCGCGAAGCGCGTGCGCAACGCGGCCGTCCTGGCGTCCGGTGCCTGCGCCACGAAGGCGAGTCGGATATCACGGACGTCCGTGCGCAGCGCGAAGCCAAAGAGCGTGACCTGCACCAGCGGCAGCATCAGCAGGATGACCAGCGTCTGCCGGTCACGCCCGATGTGGCGGAGCTCCTTCCGGATGAAGGCGCCCAGCGCACGACGCGTGGAGCGGGGCTGACGGCCGGTCATCGGGCCCCGGCCGGTCCGCGGGCGAGACGCAGGAACAGCTCGTCGAGTGACGGGACCGCGAACTCCTGCTGCAGGCCGTCGGGCGTGCCCATCGCCGCGATGCGGCCGTCCACCATGATGCAGATGCGGTCGCAGTACGCCGCCTCGTCCAGGTAGTGCGTGGTGACGAATACCGTCGTGCCGCTCGCGGCGCTGGTGTAGATGCGCTCCCAGAACTGTCGGCGCGTGACGGGGTCCACGCCGCCCGTCGGCTCATCGAGAAACACCACCGCGGGCTCGTGCAGCAGTGCGGTGGAGAAAGCGAGCTTCTGTTTCCAGCCCAGCGGCAGCGCGCGTACGAGGTCGTCGGCATGCGCCTCCAGCCCCAGCTCCCGGATCAGCGCGCCGCCGCGCTCGGCGATGGCGTTGTCGTCCAGGCCATAGATGCCACCGTAGAGTGCGATGTTCTCGCGGATGGTCAGATCCTCGTACAGCGAGAAGCGCTGACTCATGTAGCCAATGCGCCGCCGCACCTGCTCGGATTCCGTGGCGACGTCAAAGCCCGCCACCTTCGCCCTGCCCTCGCTGGGCGCGAGCAGGCCGATGAGCATTCGGATGGCGGTGGTCTTGCCTGCGCCGTTGGCGCCGAGAAAGCCGAACACCTCGCCCCGGGCGACGTCGAAGCTGATGCCGTCGACGGCGGTGAAGTCGCCGAAGCGCCGGGTCAGGCCGCGGACTTCGATCAGGCCGCCGCCCCCGACGCGTCACCCATCAGCTCGATAAAGGTGTCCTCGATGGTCGGCGTGATCGGCGCCACGCTGGCGTCGGCCAGCCCTTCGGCCTGCAGGTAGGTGCTGAGCTCCTGCACGAGCTGCGGGACCGGCAGTGCAACGCGCCGGTCGCTGACGTGGATGGTCTCGCCGAAGGGATACGCCGAGGCAATGTCCGGATAGCGGCGCAGGGCGGCAAGCGCCGCGGCGCGCCGCGCCGAACGGACGGCGAGCAGCGGTCGCGGAAAGCGACTGCCGAGTGCCGCCGGGCGATCGATGGCCAGGAGCCGCCCGCCCTGCACGAGCGCCACGCGGTCGCAGCGCGAGGCCTCGTCCATGTACGGTGTGGAGACCAGGATCGTCAGCCCGTCGGCGCGCAGCGTATCGAGGAGGTCCCAGAACTCCCGGCGGCTCACGGCGTCCACGCCGGTGGTGGGTTCGTCGAGCAGCAGCAGCCCGGGGCGGTGCACCAGCGCGCAGGAGAGCGCGAGCTTCTGCTTCATGCCGCCGGAGAGCGCGGCGGCGCGCCGATCCCGGAAGCGTTCGAGCTGGGAGTAGATCGGGGCGATGAGGTCGTAGCCCGCTTCCAGCGAGGTCCCGAACACGTCGGCGAAGAAGCGGAGGTTCTCCTCCACGGAAAGGTCCCCGTAGAGCGAGAAGCGTCCGGGCATGTAGCCCACGCGCGCGCGGATGTCCCAGAGATCCTCCACCACGTCGTAGCCGAGCACCCGCGCCGCGCCGCGGTCCGGCCGCATCAGGGTGGTGAGGATCCGGAACAGCGTGGTCTTCCCGCCGCCGTCCGGGCCGACGAGCCCAAACAGCTCACCCGCCGACACGGAGAAGCTCACGTCGGCGAGGGCCATGGTGTCCCCGAAGCGCTTGCCCACCCCCGAGACGACGACCGGTGCGTCGCTCACGGCGTGGCGCTGCCACCAGCGGCGGTAAAGGTCACGTCGCCCGGCATGCCGATCTTGAGCCGGCCCTGCGGATCCTCGACGCGGATCTTCACCGCGTACACGAGCTCGGCGCGTTCCTTCCGCGTCTGCACCGGCGTCGGCGTGAACTCCGCCTTCGACGACACCCAGGCCACGCGCCCTTCAAAGGCCAGTGGGCTCCCGTTCGCGTCCGCATGGACGGCGACCTCCTGACCCAGGCGGAAGGCCGCGAGCTGGTCACCGGTGACGTAGGCCCGCAGCGTGAGCGTGCGCAGGTCCGCAAGCGCGAGCACGGGCTGGCCCGGCTGGATGGTCTCGCCGGCGCGCACGTAGGTCGCGAGCACCGTCCCGTCGATCGGCGCGCGCAGGGTGGCGCGGCGCAGGCGGTCGTCGGCGGTGGCGAGACGCGTGTCGAGGGCGCGGAGTTCCGCGTCGAGGCTGGCGGCGGACGCCTCGTTGGCACCGCGTTGGGCTGCGAGCACCTTGGCGTCGCGGTCGGCAGCGTCGAACTGCGCCGCGGTGGCTGCGTCGCCGTCGCGGAGGCGGGTGGTGCGCTCGAGGGTCCGGTCGGCAATCTCCTGCTGTGCGGCAAGGGCCTGGAGCTGCGCGCCGATCTCGCGGCGCCGCGCCAGCAGCACGTCCCGCTGGGCCCCGAGTTGCCGGCGCTCAAGCGTAAGCGGCAGGGTGTCGATCACGGCCACGGTGCCGCCGAGCGACACCGTGTCGCCTTCCGCGACGCTCAGCGAGAGGATCGGACCTGCGGTCTCGGCCGAGAGCAGGACTTCGTCCGCCTCGAAGTTGCCGTAGGCATCAGGCTCCGCGGCCCCGCCGCAGGCCGCGGCGGTCAGGACGAGCAGGGAAACGAGGCGGCGCATCACGGAAGCTCCTGCCCAAGAGTGATGAGAATGCGGGCGCGCACCTCGGCGAGCTGCACGCGGTGGCGGGTTTCGGCGATCTGCGCCGTGACGAGGTCGGTCTGTCGGTCCACGAGCTCGGCGGCGGTGGCCGTGCCCTCGCCGTAACGTCGCGTAGTCTCGGCCAGCACCTGTTCGTGCAGGGTGATGATCCGCGCGTCGCTGCTCAGGCTACGGTCCAGTCGCGCCGCGGATTCGAGGTCGCGCATGATGGCGCGCTGTAGTCGCTCGGTGAAGGCGGCCTCGTCGCGCTGGAGGATCTCGCGCTGCAGCAGCTGTACCTCGGCCTCGCGGCCGCCGCTACCCCAGGTCCAGGGCGTCCACTCGAACTGCAGGCCGGCAATCCAGTACTGCTGGAAGTCGCGGGCCAGGGGGTTGATGCCCGGTCGGCCGTATCCGCTGCGCGCGAAGGCCGAGAGGCGTGGCATCTCCTGGCGCGAGGTGGCGCGGGCGCGTTCCGCGAGGGTGGCGCGCGCGGCCGCGTACTGCGCGTACTCGGGGCGCTCGTGCAGGCCGTCCTCGGCGGCCAGCGTCTCCGCGACGCGCCGCGCGAGCTCCGGCGCGCGTAGCGTGTCGGTGTCACCAAGCGCCACGCCGGTCAGCGACCCGAGCACGGCACGGGTGGCCGTGCGGTCGCTGCGCACCGCGTCCCCTCGCTGGGCGAGCCGCAGTTCCTCGGCTTCGAGCAACGCGACCTCGCCGGCCAGCGAGACGCCGGCGTCGCGGCGCAACTCCGCCAGCCGGCGCTGGGTGGCGATCTCGGCCTGCGCGGCTTCGATGGTCCGCAGCTCGCCGTCGAGTGCCAAGGTCGTAAAGAAGGCATCGCTGACCAGCTGCCGCTGCTGCCAGAGGCTGGCGCGCAGCCGTGCATCCGTCTCCTCGCGCTGGGCGCTCTCCAGCTCGCGGCGCGGCGCGCGCGTCGGGTCCCAGAGCCGTTGCCGCACCACGAGGTAGGCATCGTACTGCTGATAGGGCACCATCGGCACGCCGTTGATGGTCGGGACATCCGACACGTATTGCGCCTGCGCCTGCATCTGCAGCGTGGGGAGGCGCTCGACATCCACCGTCCGCAGGCGTAGCCGCGCGGCTGAGTCGGCGAGCGGTCGCTGCGAGGCGCGGGGATCGTGGCGCTCGGCGGCCTCGAGCAGAGCGGACAGCGACAGGTCGCGCGGCGCGGGGCGCTGCGCCTGCGCCGATGTCGCCGCAACCAGGGCGGCGAGCGCCAGGGGCAGGAGTCTCGGAGCGGGCATCAGGGAATGGCGTTGAGGATGAAGGCCGGCAGCTCACGGCGCCGGGTGTCGAGGAAGCGCTCGAAGGCGGCGGCGTCCTGGCCGTACAGGCCGGAGAGAATCGGGCGCGCCACGAAGGGGAAGGCGCTGAGGGCGAGCACGTTGAAGAGGACCTGCTCGGCGTGCACCCGCGGCCTGCCGCTGGCCTCGGCGCGCGCGTCGAGCAGCGTCTGGACCTGCGCAATCGCGGTGGGCAGCACCGCCTGTGGGTCGTGACCCGAGATGCGCGTCAGCAGGGTCTTTACGCGCGCAGGGTCCTGATGCATCTCCGCCAGCACATAGCCCGGGAGGAAGGGCGTCTGTCGCACGGCGTCGAGGTAGCCCTGCACGAAGGTGGTGACCATCTCCTCGAGCGAGGCGCCGGGGCGGAACACCTCGGGCAAGACCCCCAGCAGCCGGGACGCCGCCTCAATGAACACGCGCTCGGACAGCGCCGCCTTGTTCCGGAAGTAGTAGTGCAGGAGGGCCTGGTTCACGCCGGCCTCGCGGGCGATGTCCTGCATGCGCGCGCCGGCGGTGCCCTTGGCCGTGAACACGCGTCGCGCGGCGTCGAGGATACGCGTCTCGGTGTCGTCAGTCTCCGCATGGCCGGCGCGACGGCGCGACGGGGCGGATTTTCGGACGCCCTTGGAGCTGGTCTTGGGGGACTTCGACGCCGGCATCTGGATTAACTGAAAAGTTAAACTAAACAAATAATGCAGGCTGACCTCAAGCCGCGCAAGTCGCCGCCGGCCCGGGTCCCACCGGCCGACCGGCTTCGGCTATCTTCCGCGATCGTGCCTGCCGCGCCCGTTCATCCACCCAACCCCTGATGCAGATGCGTGTCCGAATCCATCGTGCCCTGGCCCTCCTGGCCGCGCCGACCCTGCTTCTCGCCCAGACCGGTCACCGCCAGCTCAGCGTCGAGGACTACCAGCGGGCCGAGCGAATGCTCGCCCCGTCCACCAACGCCCTGCTCTCGGGTGGCGCCAGCCAGCTCACCTGGCTACCGGACGGCCGCCTCTGGTACCGCCTCTCGACGCCGGGTGGACAGGAACTGCGGATCGTCGATCCCGCCCGCAACACCAGCCGGGTCTGCGTGCCGGAGCAGGATCCCTGCGCGATGTCGCGCCCGACCGCGCCGGCCGCTGCCGCGCCGCGCAACAGCTCGGTGAACCCGACGGGCACGCACGCGGTGTTCATCCGCGCCCACAACCTGTGGATGAAGGACCTGAGCAGCGGCGCCGAGCGCGCGCTCACCAGCGACGGCGTTGAGGGCTTCGGCTACGCGACCAACAACGCGGGCTGGGTGCACTCCGACAACCCGGTCGTCTCCTGGAGCCCGGACGGCAAGCGCCTCGCGACCTTCCAGCACGACGGTCGCGGCGTGGACGACATGTATCTCGTCACCACGAACGTCGGCTCGCCGACGCTGCAGGCCTGGAAGTATCCGCTGCCCGGCGACTCCGTGATCTTCCGCATCCAGCGCGTGGTCATCGATCTCGACGGCGGCGACGGCCAGCCGAAGGTCACGCGCCTGCAGATGGCCCCGGACGCGCACCGCTCCACGGTGTCCGACCACATCGCCTGCGGCGCTGAGCTCTGTGACCTGCAATGGTTCCCCGACGGCTTGCGCTTCGCCTTCGTCTCCAGCTCGCGCGATCACAAGCAGGCCTGGTTTCGCATCGCCGACGCCCGTACGGGCGAGGTGAAGACGTTATTCGAGGAGCGGAGCGAGACCCAGATCGGCGACGCCAGCCTCGACTCCGAGCTCTGGCGCCTGCTGCCGGAGTCCAACGAGCTGCTCTGGTGGTCCACGCGCGATGGCTGGTTCCATCTCTACCTCTACGATCTCGCCACGGGCGCGCTGAAGAACCGCGTGACCACGGGCGACGGCAACGTGATGAGCATCGCGCGCATCGACGCGCGCGCGCGGCAGGTCTACTACGTCGGCAACGGCCGCGAGGCGGACCGCGATCCGTACTTCGCCCACCTCTACCGCGTGGGGCTCAACGGCCGCGGGCAGACGCTGCTCACGCCGGAGCCGGCGAACCACTCGGTGTCGCCCTCCCCGGACGGCCGCTTCTGGATCGACACGTATTCGACGCCCGACACGCCGCCGGTCACCGTGCTGCGCCGCGCCGATGGCCGCGTGGTCCGTGAGCTCGCGCGCACCGATGTGTCGCGCCTCGCTGCCGCGGGCTGGACGCCGCCGACGCCGATCACGGTGAAGGCGCGCGATGGCGTGACCGATCTCTACGGGCTGATGTTCACGCCCACCCGGCTCGACTCGACCAGGAAGTACCCGATCATCAACTACATCTATCCGGGCCCGCAGGGTGGCTCGGTGGGCTCGCGCTCGTTCAGCGCCTCGCGCAACGACCATCGCGCGCTGGCCGAGCTGGGCTTCATCGTGGTGGCCATCGACGGCATGGGCAGCTCGCCGCTGCGCTCCAAGGCCTTCCACGACGCGTACTACGGCCGCTTGGGCGACAACAGCATCCCCGACCAGGTCGCCGGCATGCGCGACCTTGCGCGGCAGTACCCGTTCATCGATCTCGAGCGCGTGGGCATCTGGGGCCACTCGGGCGGCGGCTTCGCCACGGCGGCCGCGATGTTCCGGGCGCCGGACTTCTTCAAGGTCGGCATCGCGGAGTCGGGCAACCACGACAACCGCAACTACGAGGACGACTGGGGCGAGCGCTACCAGGGTCTCCTCACCCGCAGCGGCGACGGCGACAGCTACGCCGACGAGGCCAACCAGACCCACGCGGCCCGCCTGCAGGGGAAGCTGCTGCTGATTCACGGCATGATGGACGACAACGTCCCGCCCTACAACACGCTGCTCGTGGTCGATGCCCTGATGAAGGCCAATAGGGACTTCGACCTCATCATGCTGCCGCAGGCTCGCCACGGATACGGTCAGGACGGCGCGTACATCATGCGCCGGCGCTGGGACTACTTCGTCCAGCACCTGCAGGGCAACCTGCCGCCGAAGGAGTACCGGATGGGGCAGCTTCGGCCGCGCTGATGGCCGCGCTGATGGCCGCGCTGATGGCCGCGCTGATGGCCGCGCTGATGGCCGCGCCGGGAGGCCGTGACGGGGCGTCTTCCAATCGTGGAGGGCGCCCCGTCCGGCTGTCGGGAGGATTCGGGAGCCGAACGGAATGGCGGCGCGCCGCCACGGGGGCCACTTGAGGTAGCTGCACCCCTCGTAGGTCCAGGTCCCTGCCCCGTGCGTTGTTCGCCTTGGGTCGCCGACACCTCGCGGTCGGCGCCGCCTCGCTGGCGCTCGCGTCGACGCTCAGCGCGCAGGCCACCCCGATTCCC
>JAYQOZ010000003.1:0-6695 GCA_038145035.1 Gemmatimonadaceae bacterium
CGCCTTCCTCCGCGACGTCGGCAAGCACTTCACGGTGAATGGGATCCTGCAGCAGGCCTCCGTGAGGACGCGCATGGACACCGGCATCAGCTTCACCGAGTTCAGCTACATGCTGCTACAGGCCTACGACTTCCAGCGCATGCACCTGCGGGATGGCGTGTCGCTGCAGATCGGCGGCAGCGACCAGTGGGGCAACATCACCGCGGGCACGGAGCTGATCCGGCGCACGACGCGGGGCGAGGCGCACGGACTGACCTTCCCGCTGCTCACGGATGCCAGCGGCAGGAAGTTCGGAAAGACGGAGTCGGGCGCCGTGTACCTCGATGCCGCCCGCACCAGCGTATACCAGTTCTACCAGTTCTGGATCAACACCGACGACGCGGACGTCGGGCGCCTGCTGCGCACGTTCACGCTGCTGGACGCCGACGGGATCGCGGGCATCGAGGCCGCCCATGCGTCCGCGCCGCATGAGCGGGCCGCGCAGCGTCGGCTGGCCGCCGAGGTGACGACGATCATCCACGGCGCGGAGGCGGCGCAGGTGGCCGAGTCGGTGAGCCGGACGGTCTTTGACCGGAAGGCCGATGCGCACGCACTCAACGACGAGGTCTTCGTCATGCTGGCCGCCGAGATGCCGTCGCTGCGCGTTCGCGCCGTGGACAGCGGGGTGGATGTGGTCGATGCGCTGGCGCAGGCGTTCGCGCTCTCCAAGACGGCGGCGCGCAAGCTGCTGCAGCAGGGCGCCGTGTCCGTCAACGGCGCGAAGCTGGCCGCGGACGCCACGCACGTCCCGCTCAGCGATGCGGTGCGTGAACGCTGGCTGCTGCTGCGCAAGGGTGCACGGGACATTGCCGTGGTGGAGCTCCACGGCTGAGGCGCAACCGGGGTGCTATGGCGCCTCGGTATGGAACGTCAGCCCGACCTCGGCACCCTTCTCGAGCGCCCAGCGCAGGCGCCACTCGTCACGGAACACCAGCACCGGGTGGCCCTTGGAGTCCGCCAGCAGCGTGAGGTCCTGCATCTCGCCCAGCTTCTGGATCTCGCGCTCAGGTCCCGTGACCCAGCGCGGGTAGCGATACGGCAGGTTCTCCAGCGTGCAGGGCGCCCCGTACTCGTTCTCCAGGCGGTGGATCATCACGTCAAACTGCAGCAGGCCCACCGCGCCGATTACCGGCTGCGGCCCAAGTACCGATTCCGCGAAGAAGGCCTGCGCCGCGCCCTCGTCGGAAAGCTCACGAAGGCCCTTGTCGAGCGCCTTCCGGCGGAGCGGATCCCTGGAGAGGATGCGCGCGAAGTGCTGCGGCGCGAAACGCGGGATCCCCACGTACTCGAGCAGCCTGCCGTTGGCCCTGGGCGCGCCTGGCGCGGCCAGGGTATCCCCGATGCGCAGGCTGCCGCGGTCGTGCACGCCCACCACGTCACCCGGCAGCGCCTCCTCGGCGAAGGCGCGCTCGCGGCCCATGAACTGCTGCGGCGGCGCGAGCTTGAAGCTCTTGCCGGTGCGTACGTGCGTGACCTCGAGGCCGGCGGTATAGCGGCCGCTGCAGACGCGCAGGAAGGCCACGCGGTCGCGATGCCGCGGATCCATGTTCGCCTGCACCTTGAACACGAAGCCGGTAAAGGCTTCCTCGGAGGGCTCGACCACGCCGGCGTTGCTCTCCCGGCCCACGGGCGAGGGCGCGAGCGGCAGAAAGTCCTCGAGGAAGGGCTCGACGCCGAAGTTGGTGAGCGCCGAGGCGAAATAGACCGGCGTCTGCTCCCCGGCGATGATGGCCGCGGAGTCGAACTCGTGCCCCGCCATGTCCAGCAGTTCGACATCGTGGGCCAGCCTGGCCGCCGCCTCGCGGGCCTCGTCGCTGTCGCCGAGTGCGGCGGCGAGCGCGGGGTCGTCCGGGCCGGAGAGCTCAAGCGTCGTGGTGGCGACCTTGTCGGCGCCGTGGGATTCGTCGCGGGCAAAGAGGTACGCACGCTTCCGGCGGCGGTCGTAGACGCCGCGGAAGAGCGTGCCGTGCACCGCATCCGAGATGTGGATGGGCCAGTGCGCCGCCACGGCAATGATGCCGAGCTCGGCCTCGACGTCCGACACGAGCTTGAGGGGATCCTCGCCGACGCGGTCGCACTTGTTGACCACCGTGAAGATCGGCATGCGCCGACGGCGGCAGACGTCGAACAGCTGGCGGGTGCGTTCCTCGACACCCTTGCGGTTGTCGAGCAGCATGACGACCGAGTCCGCCGCGACCAGCGTGCGGAAGGTGTCCTCGCCGAAGTCGGCGTGGCCCGGCGTGTCGAGGAGGTTGACGTTGTAGCCGTGGTACGTGAACTGCAGCACGGAGCTGGTGACCGAGATGCCGCGTTCCTGCTCGAGCGCCATCCAGTCGGAGGTGGCGTGACGCTGCGCCTTGCGCGCCTTCACGGAGCCGGCTTGGTGGATGGCGCCGCCGTACAGCAGCAGCTTCTCCGTCAGCGTGGTCTTGCCGGCGTCGGGATGCGAAATGATGGCGAAGGTGCGTCGGCGCGCAATCTGGGCGGCGAGCGGGGCACCGGTGGTGGCTGGAGCGGTCACGCGTGGAATCTAGTCGGGGGGCGAAGTGCCCCCGCGGCCGAGTGATCTACCCGCCCAGCACCTCAAGCGCCCGCGCCACATCCCCGGCCGTGTTGTGGAAGTGCGGCGCAAGCCGAATCGCGCCCTCGCGGACCGCGTGCACCACGCCGGCCTCACGAAGCCGCTGCGAATCAGCGTCGATCGCCGGCGTCGAGAATGCCACGATGCCCGCACGCCGCGCATCGTCGGCGGGCGTGAAGCACTCCACGCCATCGCGCGCGATCGCCCAGTCGAGCGCCGGTCTGGTGATGCTGCGCACGTGCCGCTCCATCGCCCCCGGCCCGAGCTCGAGCATCAGCGCCAGCGTCGCGTTCATCCCCTCGAAGTCCTGGATGGGCAGCGACCCCACCTCAAAGCGCTGCGCATCGTCGCGCCACCGCGGGTCGTAGTCGAGGAACCTGGCGAAGTCACCCGCCGTCGCCTGCGAAAGCCAGCCTGCCGCCGGCGGCTCGAGCGAGGAGAGCAGCTCCCGCCGCACGTACGCGAACGCGGAGCCCCAGGGCGAGCAGAGCCACTTCTGTGCCCCACAACTCAGGATGTCCACCGGGGTGGCCGAGAGGTCGAGCGTCACGGCGCCCAGTCCCTGGATCGCATCCACCGCAAACCACACCCCGCGCGCGCGACAGGCGGTTCCGATCCGCGTGAGGTCGATGCGATAGCCGGTCCAGAACGACACCCAGCTCAGCGCCACCGCCCGTACGCGATCGTCCGTGGCGATGCGAGCGAGCAGGGCCTCCTCGTCCACCGCGCGCCCACTCATCGGCAACAATTCGAAGGTGAAGCCGCGCGCCCTCGCCGCCGCCATCCACGGATACACGTTCGCCGGAAACTCGCCCTCGGAGCCGAGCACGACGTCGCCCGGACCCAGCGGCAGCGCATACGCCGCGAGGTTGACGCCCCAGGACGTGTTCGTGGTCAACGCGATCTCGTCGGCGCTGGCACCGATCAGCTGCCCTACCAGCGCACGCGAGCGGTCGAGGATCGGGAAGAAGTCCTCACCCCGCATGCGGAACATCTCGGCGCGCCGGTCGTTGTAGGCCGCGACCGCATCACGCGCGCGCTGCGGAATCGCGCCGATGCTCGCGTGATCGAGATGGATGGCCTCGCCGCGCGCCTCGAATCCAAACTCGCGCTCGCGCAGCGCGGCGACGGCCGCCGCCTCAGGATAGACCGCCATGATCAGGGCTCGCGGAGATGCGACGGGGTGTCGGGCGGCTGGCGCTTCCAGCGCCGGTGCTGCCAGAAGTACTGCTCGGGATACTCCCGGGCAAACTCCTCGATGACCTTCGTGTAGTTCTGGACGGTCAGGTCGACGTCGCGGTCGCGGTCCCCGGTCTCGGCAATGGGAATCGGCCGCACGATGAACCGAAACCGCGCGTCCGGCTGCCGGACCGCCGCCATGAACAGCAGCGGGAGTCCGTTGCGCAGGGCGAACACGGCCGCGCCGCGCGGCGTCCGCGCCGGCCGGCCGAAGAAGTCCACATAGGTGGCGGCGAGACCCTTGGCCCCCTGGTCGGAGACCAGCGCCACCACGTGGCCCTCCTTCAGCGCGCGCGGAATGCGTCGCACCGCGTCCTCATCGAACACCACCCGGGTCCCGAAGCGCTCGCGCGTTCGCGTGAGGAAGGCGTCGCTCATCGGGTTCGCCATATGCATGGCCACGCCCTCGATTGGCAGTCCGCGCGCAGCGATATACGCGCCGGTCAGCTCCCAGTTGCCCATGTGGGCAGCCACCAGGATGACGCCCTTCCCGGTGGCGTACTGCGCCTCGAGAAGCGCCCAGCCCTCCGGCTCGAGGAACACATCGAGCAGTGCCTGTCGATTGGCGCGCGACAGCCAGATGATCTCCATCGCTACCCGCCCCAGTGACTCGTACGAGGCACGGGCCACCTCGCGCACGCGCGCCTCGGAGAACTCCGGGAAGCAGGCGCGCACGGCGCGCTGTACGCGGTCCGCCCGGATCCGGAGTGGCCGCCAGCCAAGCCGACCGATCGCCGCACCGAAGCGCGAGGCGCCGAAGAAGCCGAGCGGACGCGCGAGGGTGCTCGCCACGCGCAGCGCGGCGTACTCCAGGCGCTGCCCCAGCGTGGGCGGGGGCGGGGTCCAGCGCTCGCTCACGCGACGCTGTCTCCGAGCTGCTGCAGCGCGTGGAGCCGCGCATACGCCCCGCCGCGCGTGAGCAGCTCGGCGTGCGTGCCGCGCTCCACGATGCGTCCGGCGTCCAGCACCAGGATCTGCGTGGCGTGCACGATGGTCGACAGTCGGTGCGCGATCACGAAGGTCGTGCGCCCCTCGAGCAGGCGGTCCAGCGCCTCCTGCACGAGTCGCTCGCTCTCGGTGTCCAGGGCCGAGGTCGCTTCGTCCAGGATGAGAATCGGCGGATCCGTCAGCAGCGCGCGCGCAATCGCGAGTCGCTGGCGCTGTCCGCCGGAGAGCCGCGTGCCCCGTTCGCCGAGCACGGTATCGTAGCCCTCCGGCAGCGCGGCGATGAAATCGTGCGCGTTGGCCGCGCGGGCCGCCGCCTCGATGCGCTCCTGCGAGTATCGCTCCTCCGCCCCGTAGGCCACGTTGGCCCGCACCGTGTCGTTGAAGAGCACGGTGTCCTGGCTCACGATGCCGGTGAGCGAACGCAGGGACGCCAGGTCGATTTCCTGGGCGTCCACGCCATCCACGAGGATGCGACCCGCCGTCGGTGCGATGAAGCGCGGAATCAGGTCCACCAGGGTGCTCTTCCCCGCCCCGCTCGCACCCACCAGCGCAATGACCTCGCCACGCCGCGCCGTGAACGTGATGTCCTGCAGCACGGGCTCGTCGCCATAGGTGAAGCCCACGCGCTCGAAGGCAATCGCGTCGCGCAGCCCGTCCACCGTGCGCGTGCCGCGATCCGACTGCTTCTCCGTGGGCTCGTCGAGCACCTCGAACAGCCGTTCGGCGGCCGCCAGCGACTGCTGCGCAATCGTCGGTGCCTGCGAGAGCTGCTTGAGCGGCTGCAGCAGGCGCATCACCAGCACCATGAAGGTGATCAGCGTGCCGCCGTCCATCAGGTTGCCCTGCAGCACCTGCTGTGCGCCGAGCCAGAGGATGGCCACCGCCACGACGGTGCCCAGGACCTCGGTGAGCGGACCGCTGAGGAGCGAGAGCCGCTGGATGCGGGTCATGCCCCTGGAGTAGCGCGCCGAGGCGCCGAGGAAGCGCCCGTCCTCGTAGGGCTCGCCACGGAAGGACTTCACAAGGCGGATGCCGCTCACCACCTCCTGCAGCACGCTGGTGATCTCGCCGTACTCGGCGCGCAGGCGACGGTGGCCCTTGCGCAGCTTGCGCAGGATCGGCTGCAGCATGCCGATGGTCAGCGGCGCGACCACTACGGCATAGACGGTCAGCCGCGGCGACAGCGTGAGCAGGATCCAGATGGTCACCACCAGCTGGGCGGTGTTCTGGATGGTGCGCGTCGCGACCTCGGCGAGGATGGCCTTGGTCTGCTCGGTGTCGGTGAGGATGCGGGCGATGATCTGGCCCGTCTTGGTGCGCGAGAACCAACGCATCGGCAGGCGCTGCATGTGCGAGAACACCGCCGCGCGGAGGTCGCGCGTGAGGTATTCCTGCAGCGAGGCGCCCAGCTGGCCACCGGCCCAGAGGAACACGTTCTTGAGCGTGACCATCGCGATGATCACGAAGATCACGCCGCGCAGCGAACCCATCGGGTCGGTCGGGTCCATGAAGGATCCGATCAACCGCTCCTGCACGACGGTGAGCCAGCCCATGTCGCGCGCGATGGCGCTGGGCAGGCCGAACAGGGTGTTCAGGAACGGGATGAGCAACGTGAACGCGACGCCGTCCAGGGCGGCGGCAATCACGTTCAGGGCGACGTTTCCGACCAGCCGCCAGGTATGCGGCTGGAGGAACACGAGCAGGCGGCGGTAGAGCCGCATTATCGGGTGTGGGTGGGGGCGAGGACGCGCGTGTGCATCAAGGTCGGAAGATAGCCCCCTTCCCGTCGAGGCGGCGCGGCTCCACGTTTGGCGCGTGACCGTCCCGACCCCACCCTTCGCGCCAGCGCCATCCACCACCGCGCCGGGGGCGCTACCCCCGCCGCGGG
>JAYQOZ010000003.1:6705-23948 GCA_038145035.1 Gemmatimonadaceae bacterium
CTTTGGTCAGGTCGAGTTTGGAGATGAGCCGATCCGCAGCCGCGCGTGCTTCGGCCTCCGTCTCGCGCACGATGACGCGCGCACGGAAGCCGAAGTCGATCGTGCGACCGTGGGCGGCGGCCCGCGCCGCCATCGGCGGGCCTCGGGACGCCCTGCTCGGTGCGGCGATGGCGGTTCGACTGGCCGCCGGCCTGCTGGGGCCGCATCCACTGACTCTCGAGGCGCGCCAGAGCCGCGCCCTCGGCAGCAGGAACTGGTTGACGGCGCTCGCCGTGCCGTCCAGGACGCGAGTGGCCCTGCAGCGCGCAATCGCAGCCAGCGCAGGCGAGGACCGGGCGAGTATGGCAGAGGCCCTGGACGGGGTGACTGAGGTCACCGCGCCCCACCTCGACAAGTCGTCACGTTCCGAGTTGACGCGCCTGGCCGCGGCCCTCCGCAGCTAGGGGCCTTGCTTGCCGCGCCCTCGCGCCGAGCCGTAGGTTTTCCGCGATTCCTTGTCTAGATGAGGGTTCCCTGCGTTCCAACGACATCTCCCCCATTTCTCGCGTGATGCGACGGGTGGACCTCGCCTCGGACGGGCAGCCATCGCCGGACTCGGTGGCGACGGGCTTCCCGAGCGTGGACCGCTGGCTCGGGGGCGGGATTCGGCGCGGGGACCTCGTGGTCCTCGGTGGCGATGTCGGAAGCGGCAAGTCGGCGCTGGCACTGGCGATGGCGCTGCGGATGGCACAGGCCGGCACCAAGGTCGCCTTCCTCACTGGCGAGATGACCGCTGAGCGCGTGATGGAACGTGCGCTGGCGCTCGAAGGCCGTGTGCGGGTGGATGACCTCCGCCAGGGCAGGCTCGACGAACTGACGCGGGCGGCCGTGGGCGCCGCGGCGATCCGGTTGCGCGACAGCGCACCGCGGGTCGAGGCGCTGGGCGGTAACCCGCTCGACGGCATGGTCGAGCGCTTCCGGGCGCTCGAGGCACAGGTGGTGGTGGTGGATGCGCTGCAGGCGCTGGCCGGCGGTGCCGCCACCCGTGATGAGGCATTGGCGGCGGCAGTGTGGGCACTGAAGTCCACCGCGCTTGCGCTCGACATCGTCGTGATGGTAACGGCGCATCTGCCGCACTGGACGCGCGGCCGCACGGATCCCCGGCCCGCAATCGAGGACTTCGGCGCGCTCGACGCCGTAAAGCAGCACGCCGATGTGGTGTTGGCGATCTATCGGGAGGAGATGTACGCGCCTGGCTACGGCGTGGAAGGCGCCACGGAACTGCTCGTGCGCAAGAACCGCAACGGCACCACCGGCTACGTGGACCTGTACTTCTATAAACAGTGGCTGCGCTTTGAGGACATGCTGGACCCCGACCGCTAGGAGATGTGATGCGATTCCACCCACCGCTGCTCGCCCTCGTCCTGCTCGCGCTTGCCGCCCCCGCGGCTGAGGCGCAGCGGCGTGACCCGATCGCGCGACTCGAGGCCACGCGGGACGCGAATCCGCGCAATGTCGCCGCGCTGCGGGCACTGGGTATCGCGTACTACAGGGCCGAGCGCTACACCGATGCACGCAGCGTGCTCGACCAGGCGCGGCAGCTGGACCCGCGCGACGGCCTCAGCGCGCTCTACGCGGGGCTCAGCGCGGAGCGGCTGCAGGACTTCACCGGCGCGCGCGCCGCCTCCTCCAGCTCCCGCGCGGGCGGGCGCAGGCGGCGCGTGCGCAACCAGATCCGGGAGCGCTTGGTGACGATGGCCCGCGACGAGGCCGTGGCCTCGGCCAAGGCCGCGGTGGCCAACGAGGCGCGGCTGTCGAACACGCCGGGCAGTCCGCGGACCATTGCCGTGCCGCCGCTCAAGTTCTCCGGCCCCGACGCCGAGCAGTTGGCGCCGCTGGAGCGTGGCCTCGCCGATCTCATCATCACCGACCTCTCGCGCTCGTCGCAGCTGACGATCGTGGAGCGCGACCGCATGCAGGCGCTGGCTGACGAAATCGCACTTGGCGCGTCGGGAAACGTGGACGCGGGCACGGCCGTGCGGGCCGGCCGGCTGATCCAGGCCGGCAGGCTGGTGAACGGCTCCATCGTTCAGGGCGGCCAGCAGCTCACGCTGTCATCGAGCATCGTCGACGTGGCGACCTCGCAGCTCTCGACACCGGTGCAGGTCACGAACGAGCTCGACAACCTGTTCGCGATGCAGAAGCAGCTGGTCTTCCGGATCTTTGACCAGCTGGGCGTCACGCTGACGCCGGCGGAGCGCCAGCTCGTGGACCGCGAGGCAACCACGAACCTGAACGCCTTCCTCGCCTACAGCCGCGGCCTGCAGGCCTCGGATGACGGGCGCTTCGAGGACGCGGCCCGGTACTTCGATGAGGCGCGCGGGCTCGATCCGGGCTTCGGCTCGGCCGCGGCACGCTTCAATGCGGCACAGGCCGCCGTTGCCGGCGCACAGGTCTCGACGAACACGATCGAGGCCAGCCTTCGCGGCAGCAGCGAGGGGCAGACGGCGGCCGCCGCCGAGCGCGGGGTCGCGTCGGCGTCACCCGTCGAGAATACACTTCGCAACACCGCGCAGGACGTGAATCCCCCGACGGTGACGCCAGTGTCGAACACGACCGTGGGTGGCTCCGTACCGCTCGCCCCGCAGCGTGACCCGACCAGCACGACGACCGGCACCGACTCGCCCGTGGCCCGCACGGGGACGGTGACCATCATCATCCGACGCCCATGAGCGCGCCCTCCGTGACCGCTCGCCTCCTCCCCGTCGCGGTGGCGTCGCTGCTACTGGCCGCGTCGCTCGACGCCCAAGGGCTCGGGCAGACGGCCGTCATCGTGCAACCCATGTCCACGAGCCTGACCTTCGGCTCGGGCGCCGCAAAGCGCAGCGTCGACCAGCTCGCCCTGCCGATCGTCGTCGTGCTGCCATTCAGCGAACGCTTCAACGTCGATATCTCGACGGCCTTCGCGACCAGCACCGTGACGGCCGGTGATTCCATCTCCAGCGAGATCAGCGGCCTCACCGACACGCAGATCCGCGCCAACCTGAGCCTGCTGGGCAACCAGGTGCTGCTCACGCTCGGCGTGACCGTGCCGACCGGGCAGTACTCGGTCGCGGAGGACCAGCAGGAGGCCGCGGGCCAGATCGGCAACGACTTCCTGTACTATCCGATCTCCTCGATGGGCAACGGCTTCGCGGCGACGGGCGGCCTTGCCTATGCGCGTCCGGCGGGAGACTGGAACGTCGGGCTCGGGGCGAGCCTGCGGAAGTCGGCCGAGTTCTCGGCCTTCGAGGTCGCGTCCAGCGAGTTCCGCTTCCAGCCTGCCGATGAGTATCGCCTCCGCCTCAGCGCCGACCGTCCCGCCGGCGATGGCCAGGTACAGCTCGGCCTGACCTACTCGATGTTCGGCGAAGACTTCGCGGATTCAACCACCTACAGCACGGGCGACCGTCTGATCGCGACCGCGGGCTGGAGCTTCCCCCTTCGCGGCACCGACGTCTTCCTCAGCGCCTGGAATCTCTTCCGCATGGAAGGCGAGCAGCTGGGCGGTGACGCCCCGAAGGAGAACGTCTTCAATGCCTCGGCGGCCGTGAGCTTTGACGCCGGCCGGTTCCTGGTGCAGCCGAATGCCGAACTGCGGCTCTGGCAGGTGGGCGGCGCCCGGGCCGGCAACCTCGTGAACCTCGGCGTACGCGTGCGGATTCCGGCGGGTACATTCTCACTCTTCCCGGGGCTCGGCTACAGCATGGGCAACGTCTATTCCGTGGCCAACGGCGACGCCACCGAGGTCAGTGGCCTGCGCCTCACGCTCACCGCGCGCTACAACTGAGGCGGCGCCCGGGCGCCTGCGCCCGTGGCAGGCGGACCTGGGGGGCGGACGCCACGCGGCGACCGCCCCCCTTCGGTTTTAGATTGTGGGACGTGCCGAGGTCTCCCGGGACCCGCCCACCCCTTTCCCGTCGTGTGATATGGCTGGCCATAGCAAGTGGAAGCAGATCAAGCACTACAAGGCCGCCGCGGATGCCAAGCGCGGCGCGATGTTCACCAAGCTGCTGCGCGAGATCACCGTGGCCGCCAAGGCGGGCGGCGGTGACCCAGCCGGCAACCCGCGCCTGCGAACGGCCATCGAGAACGCCAAGGCGCAGTCCTGCCCCAAGGAGAACATCGAGCGGGCCATCAAGAAGGGCACCGGCGAGCTTGAGGGCGTGGACTACTCCGAGGTGCTGTACGAGGCCTACGGGCCGGGCGGCGTGGCCCTGATGATCCAGGCCCTCACCGACAATCCCACCCGCACGGTGGCCGAGGTGCGCGCCAAGCTCTCGCGGGGCGGCGGCAATCTCGGGACGAGCAACTCCGTGGCCTTCATGTTCGACCGGAAGGGCCAGATCTACCTCGCCGCCGATGGCCGTGACGAGGATAGCGTGATGGAGGCCGCCCTCGAGGCCGGCGCCGAGGACTTCGCCGCCGAGGACGGGCAGTTCACCATCACGACCGCTCCCGCCGACCTGCACGCCGTGAAGCAGGCACTCGAGTCCACGGGCCTCGTGGCCTCGGAAGCCGAGCTTGCCTGGATCCCGCAGAACACCGTGCGTGTCGAGGGCGAGCAGGCCACGCAACTGGTGAAGCTGCTGGAGACGCTCGAGGACCTCGACGACGTGCAGAAGGTGGACGCCAACTTCGATATGGATCTCTCGGAGATGTCCGCGTCGTGAGGCGCCTGGCGCGTCGGCCGGCGTGCTGATCCTCGGGATCGACCCCGGCACGGCCGTCACCGGCTACGGCGTGGTGCGCGCCGGCACGGCGCCGGAACTGGTGGAGTGCGGCGTCATCCGCACCCAGGCCCAGCGCCCGCTGGCCGAGCGCCTGCACGACATTGCCGATGGCGTGCGCGAGCTGCTGGCCCGTCACCGCCCTGGCGCGATGGCGGTCGAGGACGTGTTCTACGCCCGCAACGTCCGCACCACCCTCGTGCTCGGCCACGCCCGCGGCGTGATCCTGCTCGCGGGCGCCGAGGCCGACCTGCCGATCCACGAGTATTCACCCGCCGAGATCAAGAAGGCGATCGCCGGCACGGGCGCCGCCACCAAGCCCCAGATTCAGTTCATGCTCACCAAGCTCCTGCGCCTGAAGACCGCCCCGACTCCTGCCGACGCCGCCGACGGCGTAGCCGCCGCGCTCACCTGCGCGATGCGCCTGCGCGTCGAGGAAATGCTTGAGGGAACACGCCGCGCCGGGAGCCATCGATGATCTCCCGACTCACCGGCACGCTGGCCGGACATGGACTCGACCGGCTCGAGATCAGCACGTCGGGTGGCGTGACCTACGAGGTGCTGGTCCCGCTCGGCGTGCTGGAATCGCTGCCGAAGGCCGGCGGCGCGCTGTCGCTGCACACGGCCATGGTCGTGCGCGAGGACGCGACCACGCTCTATGGCTTCGCGACGGCCGACGAGCGTCGGCTGTTCCAGCGGCTGATGGGCACCACCGGCGTCGGCCCCGCACTGGCCATGAACCTGCTGTCCACGCTCACCGGCGAGCGGCTGGTGCGCGCGGTGCGCGAGGGCGACCTCGCCACGCTCACCCGCGTGCCGCGTGTGGGCAGGAAGCTGGCGGAGCGCCTTGTCCTGGAACTGCGCGACAAGCTCGAGGGCGCTGCGGAATCCGCAGCACCCGGGGCGCCGATCCCAGGCGATGGTCCCTCCGCCGATGCCGTGCGGGCACTCGTGGCGCTGGGCTACCAGGCTGCCGACGCCGAGCGGGCCGTGCGCGGGGCCCTGGACGGTGCCCAGAGGGGCGAGACCACCGCCGACCTGATCCGCCGGTCGCTGGCCGCCCTCGCGAAGTAGATTCCCCGCGATGAGCCGCGCCGAGATCACCACGCCAGAGTCCCTAGCCGACGAGTCGGTCGTCGAGCTCTCGCTGCGCCCGCAGCGGCTCGAGGAGTTCATCGGCCAGGGCAAGGTCAAGGACGCGCTGCGCATCTACATCGATGCGGCCCTGGCGCGACGCGAGCCGCTGGACCACACCCTGCTCTTCGGCCCACCTGGACTGGGCAAGACCACGCTGGCCGAGCTCATCGCCCGCGAGATGGGGGTGAACATCCACACCACGAGCGGGCCGGCGCTGGAGAAACCCGGCGATCTCGTGGGGACGCTCACCAACCTGCGCGCCGGCGACATCCTTTTCATCGACGAGATCCATCGGCTCCGGCCCGTCATTGACGAGTTCCTGTATCCCGCGATGGAGGACTCGAAGATCGACATCCGGCTGAGCGAGGGACCCAAGGCCCAGACCATCACGATGCCGATCGAGCGCTTCACGTTGATCGGCGCCACCACACGGCTCGGCATGCTCACGGCGCCGCTACGCGCCCGTTTCGGCATCGAGCTCCGGCTCAACTACTATCCCGCCGAGGAAGTCGAGGAGATCGTGCATCGCACGGCGGCGGTCCTGGGGTCGAGCCTCGATGCCCCGGGCGCCCAGGAGCTCGCACGTCGCGCCCGCGGGACACCGCGCGTGGCCAACCGACTGCTGCGCCGCGTGCGTGACTTCGCGCAGGTCAAGGCGGACGGCCACATCACTCGCGACGTCGCGCGTGAGGCGCTGGCGATGCTCGACGTCGACGAGTTCGGCCTCGACGAGATGGACACGCGGCTACTGCGAAGCATCATTGAGAAGTTCGAGGGCGGCCCGGTGGGCGTGGGGACGGTCGCTGCCGCCGTCGGCGAGGATGCGGACACGCTCGAGGAGGTCTACGAGCCCTTCCTCGTGCAGCACGGGTTTCTGCAGCGCACGCCCCGCGGGCGCATGGCCACCGCCCTGGCCTACAGGCACCTCGGCTATCCGCCGCCGTCGCGACCCGCGGACGCGCAGCCCGGGCTGTTCTAGCGTCGCGCCGAGCAGGGCCCCGATGCCCCAGGGACTCCTCACCTCCGACTACGACTTCGAGCTTCCGGCCGCGCAGATCGCGCAGGTCCCGGCCCCGCGCCGTGACGAGAGCCGGCTGATGGTCGTGCACCGCGCCACCGGCGAGATCACGCACCACCGCTTCCGGGAGCTCCCGGGCTTCCTGATGGCCGGCGATGCGCTGGTGGTCAACACCACGCGCGTCTTCCGTGCGCGGTTGCTCGGCACGCGGGACTCCGGCGCGCCCGCCGAGGTGCTATTGCTCCGCGAGCACGGTGCCGACGCCTGGGAGGCGATGGTGCAGCCGGGGGCGAAGCTCAAGCCGGGGCGCGTCGTCGCCTTCGGACCGGGCTTCCGCGCGGAAATGCTCTCACCCAGCGAGCGGGGCATGCGCTACGTGCGCCTGCTGGTGGAGGGCGCGGCCAGCGGCGACCGCGCGGCAGAGCACGCGGCGATCGCGGCCCACGGGCATATCCCACTGCCGCCGTACATCGAACGCGCCGACGAGGCGGCCGACGCCGAGCGGTACCAGACCGTGTACGCGCGGCAGGAGGGCTCGGTGGCCGCCCCCACCGCCGGCCTGCATTTCACGCCGGAGCTGCTGGCCACGCTGGCGGCACAGGGCGTGCAGCGCGCCGAGGTGTTGCTCCACGTGGGCGCCGGCACGTTCAAGCCGGTCGAGGTCGAGGACCCGGCGGAGCACGACATGCACGAGGAGTGGTACGACGTGCCGGCGGCAACGGCGCAGCGGCTGACGGAGACCCGACGTGCGGGGCATCGCGTGTGCGCCGTCGGCACCACTGCGTTGCGCACGCTGGAAAGCGCCTGGCGCGCCGACGGCAGCTACGCCGGCGGCAGCGGCGAGACCAGGATCTTCATCAGGCCGCCCATGCCCGTGCGCTCGGCCGACCTGCTGCTCACCAACTTTCACCTGCCCCGCTCCACGCTGCTGATGCTGGTGGCCGCCGTGGCCGGCTATGCCCTCACCATGCGGGCCTACGAGACCGCCGTAGCGGAGGGCTATCGGTTCTACTCGTACGGTGATGCGATGTTGTTGGCCTGATTAGCTTTCGCAGCAGGATTCGACGACCCTGACCCCCGATTCCCCATGTCCATGATGCCGGTAATCTTTGCGCAGGCCGCCCCCACCGGCGGCGGCGCCTCGCTCGCGCCGTTCCTGTTCCAGATCGGCGCCATCTTTGCGATCTTCTACTTCCTCATGATCCGTCCGCAGCAGAAGCAGCGGAAGGCGCACGAGGCCGCCATCCTCGCCATCAAGAAGGGCGACCAGGTGATCACCGCCGGCGGCATCGTCGGCGAGGTCGTGCACATCAAGGAAGGCCTCAAGGACGGCAAGCCGACCAGCGGCCTGAGCGACCATCTCACGATCAAGAGCGGCGAGTCGCGTCTCGTCGTGACGCGAGGGCGCATTGCCTCGGTGGGCGGCAGCGAGGCCGTCAGCTAACTCTGTATGGCCGTCCTCCCGATCACGGTCCTCGGGTCGCCGATCCTCCGGCAGGTCACCACGCCGGTGGCCGAGGTGACGGACGAACTGCGCGCGCTGGCCGCCGACATGTTCGAGACCATGCGGGCGGCCGATGGCGTCGGGCTTGCCGCCCCGCAGGTGGGGCACTCGGCGCGGCTCTGCGTCGTGGAAGTCGGCGAGACCTCCCTGGCCCTGTTCAACCCCGAGATCGTTGCGCGCGACGGCAGGATCAAGTGGGAGGAAGGCTGCCTCTCCATCCCTGAGGTGTTCGGCTGGGTGGAGCGCTCCGCCTACGTGAAGGTCCGTGCGACCGGCCTCGATGGGCAACCGGTGGAAGTCGAGGGGACGGAGCTGCTTGCCGTCTGCCTGCAGCACGAGCTCGACCACCTGGACGGCAAGCTGTTCCTGGATCACCTGAGCTTCCTGAACCGTCGTCGGGCGATGAGCACCTGGGACGACGAGAAGGCGAAGTACCCAAACCTCCTGCGCATCCTGAAGCCCGGGGATCGCGAGAGGCCCGCGGCGAGCCAAGCCGGTGAGAGCACGGAGCCCGTCGCCGAAGGAAGCTGACGCCGGCGGTCCGCGGCGTCGGTGACGGCAGTACAGTCTTCCCGTATGCGCATCCTCTTCTGGGGCACCCCTGACTTCGCAACGCCGGCGCTTCGCGCGCTGATCGGCGAAGGCCACGACGTGGTCGGCGTCGTGACGCAGCCGGATCGGCCGCAGGGGCGCTCGCGGTCGGCACTGGTCCCTCCCCCGGTGAAGGACATCGCGGTCGCCGAGGACATCCCGGTGCTCCAGCCGCAGCTGCCGCGTGGCGACGAGTTCCTCGCGACGCTACGTGCCCTCGAGCCGGACATGAGCGTGGTCGTCGCCTACGGGCACATCCTGCGGCAGGATGTGATCGACCTCCCGCCGCAGGGCACGGTGAACATCCATGCGTCGCTCCTGCCGCGGTGGCGCGGTGCCGCACCGATCCAGGCCGCCATCCTGGCCGGGGACCGCGAGACCGGCGTGAGCATCCAGCGCATGGTGCTCAGGCTCGACGCGGGACCGGTGCTGCACGAATCGCGACTGCCGGTTCCCGAATCGATGACCGGAGGCGAGCTCACGCTGGCGCTGTCCGAGCTCGGTGCCGAGACCATCATCGAGTTCCTCGCGCTGCTGGAACTGGGACAGATCGTCGAACGGCCGCAGGACGAGTCGCAGGTCACGTACGCCAGGAAGATCGACCGGGCCATGGCACAGCTCGATTTCCGGAGGCCTGCGGCAGAGGTGGCGCGCGCCATTCGCGCCTTCGATCCGCGGCCCGGGGCCTGGGGCGTGGTGCACGACACCGAGACCCGGCTGTTCGGGGTGCGGCTGCTGCCGGACAGGCGCGGCGAGCCGGGTGCGGTGCTCGAAATCGGCGAGATGGGAATGATCGTGGCCTGCGGCGAGGGTGGCGTGGCCATTGAGACCGTGCATCCGGCCGGCCGGCGGCGCTTGGCGGCGCTGGATTGGGCGCAGGGGCGCGGCGTGGCCGTCGGGGATGCGTGGCGGCTCCCGGAATAGGGAGCAGGGCCCGGACCGACTATGTTTCGAGGGTATGCCCGGAACCCTCACGCTCGTGACCGACGCCCGCATCGCCGCCGCCGACACCCTCGCGGACCTCCGCGGCGGCCAGCTGCTCGATGCTGCCTTCGACCGCCGCGCCGCGGTGCTCGACGCCCGCGACCGGCGCTGGACCCAGGAGCTCCTCTGGGGGATGCTCCGGAAGCGCAGTTGGGTGGACTACCTGCTGGCCCCGCGCGTGCGCGGCGGCCTGGCCCGCCTCGACGCCGATCTCGCGGACCTGCTCCGCCTCGGCGTCTACCAGCTCCTGGAGATGGGCAGCGTACCGGCCTACGCAGCCATCGCGCAGACGGTGGAGCTGGCCAAGCAGCGCCACGGACTCGGCGCGAGCAAGCTCGTGAACGCCGTGCTGCGCCGCCTCGACCGCGAACGCGACGCATTGGGCGGCGAAATGCCTGCCGACCCGGTGGAGGCGCTGGCCGTCGAGTACTCGCATCCGCGCTGGATGGTCGCGCGTTGGGTGGCTCGCTGGGGCGCCGACGAGACGCGCGCGCTGCTCGAGGCCAACAACCGCGAGGCGCCGCTGATCGTACGGCCCTGGGGCCTGGTGCGCGAGCAGCTGGAGGCGATGCTCGAGGACTCCGGCGTCGACGTCAGCGACGCCCCGCTGGTGGACGACTCACTGGTACTCGCGCCGGGCACCGTACTCACCGCACTCGGCGCCTTCCAGCAGGGGCGCTGCTTCGTGCAGGATCCGGCGGCCACGCTGGTGACGCGCTACGCGGCGGTGCCCGCCGGCGCGCAGGTCGTGGACCTCTGCGCCGCGCCCGGCGGCAAGAGCGTGGAGCTCTCGCGCACGGCTGGCCACGTCACCGCCGCCGACGCCAACGAGTCGCGGCTTGCGCGGGTGATCGAGACCATCGACCGGCTGGCGCTGGAGAATGTGGACGCCGTGGTCGCCGATGCGCGCGACGGCACGCTGGGCCAGTTCGATGCCGTGCTCGTGGACGCGCCCTGCACCGGCACGGGCACCTTCCGCCGGCACCCGGATGCGCGCTGGCGCCTCAAGACCAGCGACCTCGCGGTGATGGGCGCCACGCAACGCGCCGTGCTGCGCGGCGCGGCCCTCTGCGTGAAGCCCGGCGGGCTGCTCATCTACTCCACCTGCTCGCTCGAGCCGGAGGAGAACGACGCGCAGGTGGAGGCCTTCCTGGCCGACCACCCGGGCTGGACGCTGGAGCCGCCGCCGGCCGGTACCGTGCCGGAGCAGGTGCTCGACGCCGGTCGCCTACGCGTGCTGCCGCAGCGGCACGGCGCGGACGGTTCCTTCGCCGCACGCCTGCGTCGGGGTACAGCCTGATGCCGGCCCGCCCGGTGCGCATCGCGCCCTCGTTGCTCTCCGCGGACTTCGGTAGGCTCGCCGAAGACCTCGCGATGCTCGAGGAGGGCGGCGCCGACTGGCTGCACGTGGACGTGATGGACGGCGTCTTCGTGCCCAACCTCAGCTTCGGCGCCAAGGTCATCGAGACCTGCCGCAAGCTCACGAAGCTCCCGCTGGACTGTCACCTGATGGTGGTCGAGCCGGAGAAGTATTTCGAGAGCTTCGTGAAGGCCGGCGCCGAGACGATTACGATCCACGTCGAGGCCGCGCCGCACCTGCATCGCCAGGTGATGCGCATCAAGGAGCTGGGCGCACAGGCCGGCGCGACCCTCAATCCCAGCACCTCGCTGGAGACCCTGCGCGAGGTGGCCGCCGACCTGGACCTGCTGCTCGTGATGAGCGTGAACCCGGGCTATGGCGGCCAGAAGTTCATCCCCGCTTCGGTCGACAAGGTCGCGCGGGCACGGCAGCTTCTCGACGCAGCGGGATCCAAGGCGGTGCTCGAAATCGACGGCGGCATCGCGCGCGACACCATCACCGCCTGCTGGCGCGCCGGCGCCGACACCTTCGTGGCCGGCAACGCGATCTTCTCGGCCAAGGATCCCGTGGCGGAGATCCGCGCGCTGCGCGGGCTCTGTGCGGAGCAGGCGTGAGCAATCGCGGACAGTGGGGGCTGGTCGGCGCGGTCGTGGCCGTGCTCGGCCTCGGACTGCTCGTGGCGAACTCGCGGCTCGGCGCCGAGCTCTTCCCGCTGCGCATCGGCGACCGTGCGCCGGACTTCTCCGCGCTGCCCTTGGCCGACGGTGCAGGCGCCAAGGCGATGGACGACTACGCGGGAGAGGTGATCCTGCTGAACATCTGGGCCACCTGGTGCGGGCCTTGCCGCGTGGAGATGCCCTCGATGCAGCGCCTGGAGGAGACACTGGGCCCGAAGGGCCTGCGCATCGTGGCCGTGAGCGTGGACGTCGCGGGCATGGAGACGCGCATCCGTGAGTTCGCCGAGGAGTTCGAGCTCGGCTTCGAGATCCTGCACGACGCGCCGGGACGGATCCAGCAGCAGTACCAGACCACCGGCGTGCCCGAGACCTTCATCATCGGGCGGGACGGCAAGCTGCGCCGCCGCGTGATCGGCGCCGACGACTGGTCCAGTCCCGCGAATGTCGCCTTCCTCGAGCGCCTGCTCGCGGAGCCCGTCCCGCGATGAGCGCCGCCGCCGCGCCGCGTTCGCGGATCGTGGCGGCCTTCACCGAGCGGCTGCCGACCAAGCTGGCGGCGCTGGTGCTGGCCCTGCTGCTCTGGGCCATCGTCCGCGGTGAGGAACCGCGCGAGGTGGTGCTCACCGTGCGCTTCGCGCCGATCGTGGACGGCGCGATGGAGCTCATCGGCGGCGCTCCGGACTCCGTGCAGGTGGTGGTCTCCGGGCGTACGCGCGAGCTGCTCAAGCTCACCACGCAGCCGCCGGTGGTGCGTCGTCGATTCGACGAAGGCACGGCCACCCGGGCGCGCATCACGCTGCAGCCCGCGGACGTGGAGTTCCCGCTCGGCGTGCAGGCCAGCGCCCGCGAAGTGCGCCCCACGACGCTGACGCTGCGCTTCCGCCCGATCCCCAAAGCCGACGGGGACCGCTGACCGTGCGCGTGCTCGGCATCGAGAGCTCCTGCGACGAGACGTCGGCAGCAGTGGTCCGCGGACCGTCAAATCGGCCGTCGCTCGACGCGCTGGTGATCCTCTCGCAGGACATCCACCGCGTGTTCGGCGGTGTGGTGCCGGAGATCGCATCGCGCGAGCACCTCACGGCGCTGGTACCGGTCACGCGACAGGCGCTGGCGGATGCCGGCGTGCAACTGGCGGACATCGACGCCATCGCGGTGACGCACGCGCCGGGACTCGTGGGCGCGCTGCTGGTGGGCGTGAGCTACGCGAAGGCGCTGGCCTTGGCGACCGGAAAGCCGCTGCTCGGCGTGCATCACATGGAGGGGCATCTCTTCGCCGCGGCGCTGGAGCATCCGCTGGCGACGCCGCCCTTCACCGCCCTGCTGGTCTCCGGCGGCCACACCCTGCTGCTCGACGTGCCGGAATGGGGCCGGTATCGGCAACTCGGCCGCACGCGCGACGATGCCGCCGGTGAGGCCTTCGATAAGGCGGCGAAGCTGCTCGGCCTGCCCTACCCCGGCGGGCGGCACCTCGAGGCGCTGGCGCGCGAGGGCGATCCCAAGCGGCATCGCTTCACGCGGCCCATGCTGAACGGCGGTCAGCGCGAGGGCGATGCCGACTACTACGACGTGTCGTTCAGCGGGCTCAAGACCGCGGTGCTGCTCGCCGTGCAGGGCGCTGCGGACATCGAAGCCGAGAAGGTGCACATCGCCCGCGGATTCCAGGACGCGCTGGTGGACACGCTGGTGGCCAAGACGAGCCGCGCCGCGAAGGCGCACGACCGGCGACGCATCGTGCTCGGCGGCGGCGTGGCCTGCAACGGCGCACTGGTCACCGCGATGCGTCGCGCCGCGCAGGAGCTCGACGCCGAGGTCTTCGCGCCGACACCGCGGCTGGCCACGGACAACGCCGCGATGATCGCCGCCGCGGCGCTGTATCGCCTGGAGCGCGGCGAGCGCGACGGCTGGTCGCTCAACGCCTTCTCGTCGCGGCCCCTCCCGGGGCTCGTCGCCGCCGGCCCCAACGGCCGTTAGCTTTTCGGGGTCACGCCCTTCCCCCGCCGATGTATACGCACATCCCATTCGCCTACGACTTCGGACCGCTGCAGCTCACGGGCTTCGGCATCGCGATGCTGCTAGCCTTCGTGATCGGCCAGATGGTGGCGAGCGAGAATCTCGAGGCGCGCGGCGAGGACCCCAACATCATGGGCGATGTGACGGTCGCGGCCGTGATTGGCGGGCTGCTCGGCGCCAAGCTCTACTACGCGGTGCTCACGGGTGATCCGTCGGCGCTCTTCAGCCGCGCGGGCTTCGTGTTCTGGGGCGGCCTCATTGGCGGCATTGTCGCCTCGGCCGGCACCATCCTCTACAAGAAGGCCAGCTTTGCGCAGGTCTCCGACGCCTCGGCGCCGGGACTCGCGGCCGCCTATGCCGTGGGCCGCAGCGGCTGCTGGGCCGTGGGCGACGACTACGGCCGCCCTTGGGACGGCGCCCTCTCCGTAGCCTTCCCAGACGGCGCGCCGCCGAGCACGGTGGCGAACCTGATGCAGTTTGGCGCCAAGGGGCTCGAGGGCCTGCCCCCGCAGCAGGTGATCGCCGTGCATCCCACGCAGTTGTATGAGGTGGCGATGGGAACGGTGATGTTCTTCATCCTCTGGCGCCTTCGGGACCATCGGCACGCGACGGGTTGGCTCTTCGGGGCCTATTGCGTGCTCGCCGGCATCGAGCGGTTCATCATCGAGTTCTTCCGCGCCAAGGACGACCGCTTCCTCGGGGCGTTCACGGTGGCGCAGGTGATCGCCATCGGCTTTGCCGTGGCTGGCGTGGCCTGGATGGCGATGCGGGCCACCCCCGGCGAGGGGCGGCCCGCGATCCGAAAGGCGTAGCGCCCGACGCCACGGCCGAAGCGCAGTCCCGATTTCGTCCTGCGTCCTACGGATTGAACCAGTAGGACATCTTCAGCGGCAGGGTGTTGTTGGGGTGCAGCGCCCACAGGTCGCCATAGTCGCGACGGAAGCTGAAGTCCCCGGGATTCGTGGTAAACGTGTCGCGGCCCTGCTGCTACACCCAGTGGTCGTGCAGTTCACGGTCACCCGTCGATAGCAGGTCGGCGGCGCGTAGTGGCTGGAAGCCGAGGTCGTGGGTCTCGTTCCCGGCGAGAGGCGCTGCAGCATCGCCTGGAAGCGCGTGATGACGCCGCCCGAATGGCTTCACGGCCGCCTACACCCGCTGCCGGCTCCGCTCCCATGGCAACGGCACGTGCCACTCCCGCCTGTCCACGAAGCCCCCGCGCACGGCGCGGGGCTCCTCGACCGTCACCATCGCGACCGAATCGTGGTCGTCGACGACGCCCAGCACGTCCTGCACCTGGGCGCGCTGCACGAGCGTGTGCAGGATGTCCACGCCGCCCGCGCGCCCCTCCCCGCGGGTGACCGTGACCCCGAAGCCGAGGTCGCGAAGCGCGGTTGCCATCGCATCGCCGTGGCCGCGGGTGATGATCCGCACCTGCGCCACGCCGTAGGCGATGAAGCGCTCGATGGTGATGCCGGTCATCGTGCCGGTCGCGTAGCCCGCCGCGTATGCGAAGACGTGCAGCCAGCTGTCCAGGTGCCGGATGGCGACACCGACCGCGAAGATCCACACCAGGGCCTGCAGGAAGCCCAGGAACCCGGCGATGCTGCGCTTGCCCCGTACCGTGAACAATACGCGCATCGTGTCGCAGGAGACGTCCACGATGCGCGCGAAATAGATGAACAGCGCTCCCCAGGGGGAGGCAAACAGGGCGTCCATGGCCCGAAAGCTATCGTCCTGCCCTGGCCTCTGCCGCGGCCGTCGCCGTCGCCGAAGCCACCCGCGGCGCGCGCGGCCAGAGCATCACCACGAGGGCGACCGCGGCCAACGCCGCCAGGATTCCCTGCCCGGCCAGCGTCTCGACGCTGGGGAAGATGCCCAGCGCCCCCACGTACGGACCGCCGTCGATCGGCGTGATGGACAGGACGTTGCCCTCCTGCAGCTCGCGCAGGCCCTTGCCCATAAAGATGAAGGCGAGCACGTAGAGCAGCACGCCGGTCGTGCCGAAGAAGCCGCGGAGCGGGATGCGCAGCCCGAAGCGCTGGATGCCGAACCACAGGATGACGAGCGCCAGCGAACCCAGCACGAGGCCGGCCATCATGGGCGGCAGCGTGGCCGGACCGCGCGCGAGCAGGGCCTGATAGAACAGTGCCGTCTCGGCACCCTCACGGAACACGGCGAGGAAGGCCACGAATGCCAGCGCCGTGGTGCGGCCCGAGGTCAGCGCCGAACCGACTTGCTCACGGATGAATCGCTGCCAGGCCGCGACCTCCACCTTCGTGAGCAGCCAGTACGAGACGGAGAAGAGCACGGCCACCGCGACGAGCATGGTCGCGCCCTCGATCACCTCACGGCTCGCCGGCGCGTTCGCCAGCGCCGTGCGCAGCAGCACCACGAGCAGCGCGCTGGCGGCGACGCCGGCCCAGACGCCGGCCCAGACCTCGCGCAGGCGGGCCCGGTTGTCCGTGCGGATCAGGAAGGCAACGATCGCGCCGATGATCAGAATGGCCTCGAAGCCCTCACGCACGATGATCAGCAGCGATTCGATGAAGGCACCCCAGGCGCTCGGCGCGCGCTCGGCGAGTTCCACCACCTGGGGCAGTCCGCCGGCGATTCGGGCCCGCGCGGTGCTTGCCCCGGACAGGTCCCCGCGCGCCACCGCGCCCTTGAAGTCGGCAAAATGCCGTTCCAGCAGGGCCACCAGCGCCGGATCACGCGTGCGCACGGTGGACTCGATGGGCTCGAAGGCCACATACGAATCGAAGGCGAGATCGGCGGCCGACGTGGCGTCGCCGCCGGTCGCCGCGGCCAGGGACCGGTCGAGCAGCAGCAGGACGTCCGACGCGACGACGCGCGGCGTGCGCAGCGGCGCGGCGATCACCTTGGGATAGGCGCGGAGGGCTGCGACCACGGCGCGGGCGTCATCGGCGTCGATTGAGTGCTGCGCATCGAGGCCCAGCTCGGCATCACCCGCGGCGAGCGCGGTCAGCAACTGCCGGTCGTGGCGCTCGGCCAGCCAGCCGAAGGTGTGTCCGACTGGGGTGATGCTGTCACTGCAGCTCAGGCAGTGCTGGGCCAGCAGTTCGGCGCCGCGCTTGGCGTCCGCGGCCGCCGCGCGGAGTGTGTTCACATAGGTGACCACCGCCCCGCGCTCGGCCGGAGCGAGGTCGCCGGCCCCCGCCATGGAGGTTCCGCGGCCCCCGCCCCACCCCATGCG
>JAYQOZ010000004.1:0-21766 GCA_038145035.1 Gemmatimonadaceae bacterium
GGCCTTGTCTGGTCCGTGCAGATCGGGGCCTTCCCCGATGCCGACACCGCCAACGGTTTCGCCGCCGACATACGCGCGCGCGGCTACGAGGCGCGCGTGGATGGCACGGCCGCGCCGTTCCGGGTCCGCGTCGGTCGCTTTGCCTCGCGCGCCGCCGCCGAGGCGGTGATGCAGGCGTACCGCAGCAAGGAGCGCCGCGATGCCTTCCTGACCCAGGTGCCGCGCTCGTGACACCCGCAGGGAAGGCGGCGGGCGAGACCCCGCTGATGGCGCAGTACCGGGAGATCAAGGCACGGCATCCGGACGCCATCCTGTTTTTCCGGATGGGTGACTTCTACGAGATGTTCTACGAGGACGCCGAGGTTGCCGCGCGCGTGCTCGGCCTCACGCTCACCTCGCGCAACAACGGCGGTGCCGCCGAGGTGCCGCTGGCGGGAATCCCGGTGAAGGCGGCGGACGAATACCTGCGACGCTTCGTGTCGCAGGGCTTCCGCGTGGCCATCTGCGAGCAGGTGGAGGATCCGAAGCTCGCCAAGGGCATCGTGCGTCGCGAGGTGATCGAGACCATCACGCCGGGCGCGGCCTTCAGCGACGACCTGCTCGAGGGCTCGCGCAACAACTTCCTCTGCGCGCTCACGATGCAGGGCGGGGTGGCGGGGATCGCGGCGGCGGACCTCTCCACGGGCGAGTTCCGGCTGATCACCGCCACGCGACACGATGCCGACGCGATGCTCGCACGGCTCTCGCCGCGCGAGGTGCTCGTGGCCGCGGCCGGCGAAGGCGACATGGGCGACGCGCTGGACGCGCTGCTCGGGCCGCTCGGGGCCCTGGTCACGCCGCGCGCCGCCTGGGAGTTCGACCACGAGCGGGCGGCCGACACGCTGGCGCGGCAGTTCGCGGTGTCGTCCATCGAGGGCTTCGGCGTCGGCGCGGCGGATGCGCCGGCACTGGGCGCGGCGGGGGCCCTGCTGCGCTACCTCAAGGAAGTGCAGCCGGCAGGACTGCCGCACCTCGCGCGGCCGGTGGTCGAGCGCTCGGGCGGCACGATGCCGCTGGATGAGATGACGCGGCGCAACCTCGAACTGGTGGAGTCGCTGCGCGGCGGAGAGGACACAGCGGGCACCTTGCTCGGCGTGCTGGACCGCACGCAGACGCCGATGGGCGCGCGTCTCCTGCGGCAGTGGATCCTGGCGCCGCTTACGGACCGCGCGGCCATCACGGCGCGCCTGGATGCGGTGGAATCGTTGGCGGGCGACGGCCCGGCCCGCACGGCACTGCGCGAGGCGCTGGACGGCGTGCGCGACATCGAACGCCTCGCCGGCAAGGCCGCGGCGCAGCGGGCGACGCCGCGCGAACTGCGCGCGCTCGGCGATTCACTTGCCCGGCTGCCGCAGGTGCTCGCCGCGGTCGAGCGCACGACACGGGGGGGATTGTTGGCCACCGTGACGCAGGCCTGGGATGATGCGGCCGGGCTGTCGGCGCGGGTCCGCGCCACGCTGGTGGAGCGCCCACCGGTGACGGTGGGCGATGGCGAGACGATTGCGCCGGGCGTGGACGCCGAACTCGACGACCTGCGGAGCGTCGCCACCGGCGGCAAGGACGCCATCGCCGCGCTTCAGGCCGAGGAGCGCGCGCGTACCGGCATCAGCTCGCTCAAGGTCGGCTACAACCGCGTGTTCGGCTATTACATCGAAGTGACGAATGCGCACCGCAACAGCGTGCCGGCCGACTATCAGCGGCGGCAGACGCTCACGGGCGCCGAACGCTACGTGACGCCGGCGCTCAAGGCTTTCGAGGAAAAGGTGCTGGGCGCGACGGAACGCATCGGGGCGGTGGAGCGGCGGCTCTTCGAGGCACTGCGTGCCGAGGCGGGCAGTGCAATCGCCGAGCTGCAGGCCATCGGCACGCGCGTGGCGCAGCTGGACGTGCTGGCGGGCCTCGCCGAGGTGGCGGTGCGCGAGGGCTACGTGCGGCCCACGGTGGACGACGAGGCGGTGCTCGAGATCGTCCGCGGCCGACATCCGGTAGTGGAGCGGATGATGCCGCGCGACCAGTTCATCCCGAATGACGTGCTGTTGGCGCCGGACGCGAGGATGATCATCCTCACTGGCCCGAACATGGCGGGCAAGAGCACCATCCTCCGGCAGGTGGGCCTGCTGGTGCTGATGGCGCAGATGGGGAGCTTCGTCGCGGCGGGCCGGGCGCGTGTGGGCATCGCGGACCGGGTGTTCACGCGCGTGGGGGCGAGCGACAACCTGGTCCGCGGGCAGTCCACCTTCATGGTCGAGATGGCTGAGACCAGCGCCATCCTGCACTCGGCAACGGCGCGCAGCCTTGTCCTGCTGGACGAGATCGGCCGCGGCACGGCCACCTGGGACGGGCTGAGCATTGCCTGGGCGGTGAGCGAGCACCTGCACGAGCGCACGCGCTGCAAGACGATCTTCGCGACGCACTATCACGAGCTGACGCAGTTGGCCGATGAATTCGTATCAGTTCGTAACTATAACGTGGCCGTACAGGAGGCCGGCGAGCGGATCGTGTTCCTGCACACGCTGCGGCCCGGCGGTGCAGACCGCTCGTATGGCATCGAGGTGGGGCGGCTGGCCGGGCTCCCGGCTCCGGTGATCGCGCGGGCCCGGGCGCTGCTCAGGGTGCTCGAGGGCGAGCAGCTGGTCCCGGCCCTGGCCGGAAGGGCGGGAGGGGCGCGGACGCGGGAACCGGGCGCGGACCAGTTGGCGCTCTTCGGCGGTCCGGACCCCGTGGTGGACCGCCTCCGCGAGGTGGACGTAAACGGGCTCACGCCCCTACAGGCGCTGGCACTGCTGGCGGAACTGAGTGCCGAGGCGCGCGGCGAGCGGCCGGCGCTGCCGGGTGGTTCGGGCGCAGCGGCGGCGGCCGTCGCTCCGCCGACCCGCCGGGCGTAGATTCGGGGCATGACCGACCACCTCCGGAATCGCCAGCCCTATGCCGACGTCCTCGAGACGATTGCCTGGACCCCGCTGATCCGCCTAAACCGCGTCACGGCGGGGATCCGCACGCCGGTCTACGGCAAGGCGGAGTTCTTCAATCCTGGCGGGTCCGTGAAGGACCGGATCGGCCTGCCGATGATCGAGCGCTTCGAGCGCGAGGGCAAGCTCAAGCCCGGCGGAACCATCGTCGAGGGCACGAGCGGCAACACCGGCGTGGGCCTCGCCATCGCAGCGGCGCTGAAGGGCTATTCGTGCATCTTCACGATGCCGGACAAGATGTCGCAGGAGAAGGTGCGGCTGCTCAAGGCCTTCGGCGCCGAGGTGATCATCACGCCGACGGCGGTGCCGCCGGACCATCCCGACAGCTACACGTCGACGGCGAAGCGCATCGCCAAGGAGACGCCGGGCTCAGTGCTCGCCGATCAGTTCTACAACCAGGCGAACCCCGAGGCGCACTACGCCTCCACGGGGCCCGAGCTCTGGGAGCAGACGGCGGGCAGGATCACGCACTTCGTGGCCGGCGCCGGCACGGGCGGGACCATCACCGGTACGGCGCGCTTCCTGAAGGAGAGGAATCCCGGGGTGCAGATCGTCGGTGCCGATCCGGTGGGCTCGATCCTCGCCGAGACCTGGCGCAGCGGCGGCAAGTCGAAGCCAGAGGGCGCGCCGTACAAGGTGGAGGGCGTGGGCCAGGACAAGCTTCCCGGCACGCTCGACCTCTCGTTGGTGGACGAGTACATCACGGTGAGCGACCGTGATGCGTTCGCGATGGCGCGGCGCCTGACACGTGAGGAAGGCCTCTTCGTGGGTGGGTCGGCGGGCATGATCGCGCACGCGGCGCTGAGCGTGGCGCGGCGCGTGAACGATCCCGACGCCTGCGTCGTCACGGTGCTCTGCGACACGGGCGAGCGCTATCTCTCGAAGCTCTTCAACGACGAGTGGATGCGCGAGAACCAGCTGCTGGATGCCGAGAAGGTCACGCTCGGCCAGCTGCTCGGGGCCAAGGGCGGCGACATCCCCGCGCTGGTGCACACGACGGCGGGCCAGAGCGTGCGGCAGGCGCTGGGGCTCATGAGCCTGCACGACGTATCGCAGCTGCCGGTGATGGACGGGGCCAACTGTGTGGGGTCGGTGAGCGAGAGCGTGCTCAGCGTGCGCGGCCTCGAGGACACCAAGGTGCTCGAGCGCTCGGTGAGCGACGTGATGGACGCACCGTTCCCGGTGGTGGACGCCCAGACGCCGGCCGACGCCGCGGTGAAGATGCTCGGGCGGAACAACCCGGCGGTGCTGGTGCGGGATCACGGCACGCTGCAAGGCATCCTGACACGCTCCGACCTCCTCCAGTTCCTGATGGCCCGCTGACGTGCCGATGAAGATCCTGGTGCTACTGGGCGGGAGCTCGTCGGAACGCGCGGTGTCGTTGTCGAGCGGAGGGCGGGTGGCCGAGGCGTTGCGCAGCCGCGGGCACACGGTGACCACGGCCGACCCACATCCCGATCCCCTCGCGGTGCTCGACCCGGCGCGGGCGGCCGACGTGGTGTGGCTGGCCCTGCACGGCGGGACCGGCGAGGATGGGACCATCCAGGCGCTCTTCGACCTCGCCGGCGTGGCCTACACTGGCAGCGGGCACCTGGCGAGCGCGCTGGCGATGGACAAGGACCTTTCGAAGCACCTGTTCCGGGCGGCCGGGGTCCCGACCGCGGACTGGCGGATGGTGACGACGCGGGGGCCGGCGCATTGGCGGGAACCGGGCTTCGCCGCCGAGGTGTTTGCCGCCCTGGGGAGTCCGCTGGTCGTGAAGCCCTCGAAGCAGGGCTCCACTGTGGGCCTCGGCATCGTGAAAGCGGCCAAGGAGCTCCCGGCGGCCATCATCGAGGCCTTCCGGCACGACGACGAGGTCATGCTGGAGGCCTACGTGCCGGGGCGGGAGCTGACGGTGGCCGTGCTGGGAAATGCGGCGTTGCCGGTTGGCGAAATCATCCCGAGGCACGACATTTACGACTACGAGTGCAAGTACACGCCGGGGATGGCGGAGGAGCTGTTTCCGGCGCCGATTCCCAACGCGCTGCGGGACGAGGCGCAACGGCTTGCCCTCGTGGCGTATGACGCGCTCAAGTTGCGCGGCTGTGCGCGAATCGACTTTCGGCTGGATCCTGATGGGCGGCTGTTCTGCCTCGAGGCGAACACGCTGCCGGGTATGACGGGGACGAGTCTGGTGCCGCAGGCGGCGATGGCGGCAGGGATTGACTTCCCCGAACTCTGTGAGCGTATCGCCGTGGAGGCCTTGCGGTCGCCTGGAGGAGAGGAATGAGCGGAAGTATGCCGTTGGCAGCCGCGCTGGCCGGGGTCTCGGCCGGTGTGCAGGCGCTGGGCCCCTGGGCCGGGCGGCGGCAGCTGTTTATCAAGTTCGCCGGCGAAGCGGAGACGGCGACGATGTTTATGACGCCGGCGCTGATCCGCGAGATGCAGCGGCAGCTCGGGCGGTCGACCTTCCATTCCGTGGCGATTGCCGGGCGCGATCCGCTGGGCAGCGTGCCGTTCCTGACGGCGGCGCTGGACGCGGCGGCGCCGAAGATCCCCGTGATGCTCGATACCGACGGGCTGCGGCCGGAGGAACTGCCGGCGCTGCTCGCGCACCTGGCGCTGGTGCAGGTCACGGTGGAGTTCACGGGCGGCGAGGCGGTCCTCGACCACGCGATCAAGACGCTGCGCGTGGCGGCCGAGGGCAACGTGGCGCACGCGTTGGTGCTGGTGCCGCGCGAGGACACCACGGACTCGGTGCTGCTGCGACTGGTGCAGGAAGCGCACGCCGCCAGTGCAGCGACGCAGGTGGTGATTCATCCGCCGACGGGCGGGGACCAGAACCCGACCCTGGACCGCCGCTGGGCGACGCTGCTTGAGCAGGCGGTGGGGATGCACGCGGACACGCGGCTCGCCATCAAGGTGCCGCCCCCGACGGGGCTCCGGTAAGGCGCATGGACGGGCGCACGCCGTCCGGAGCCGCCCGGGTTCCCGCGGCGCCGCAGCCGCCGGTGCCGCTTTTGCCGCCGGCGACGCTGTGGGCCGTGGGGGTGCTGCTTGGCGTGCACTTCCTGCAGTGGACGGTGGTGCAGCCGGAGGCGCTGCAGGCGGCGTTCGGCTTCCGGCGCGGCGACCTCGATGTGGGGCGCTGGTGGTCGGTGGCGACCTATGCGCTGGTGCAGCCCTCGGCGTACATCCTCGCGCTCAACGTGTATGTGACGCTGCTCTTCGGGCCGCGACTCGAGCGGTTCTGGGGCACGCGGCGCTACGCCGGGTTCCTGGCGCTGGCCGCACTCGGTGGCTGGATGGTGCACCTGTTCGTGGGTGGTGATGCGCCGCTGCTCGGTGCAAGCGCGGTGGCCTTCGGCGTCCTCGGTGCGCACGCGATGCGCTGGGGTGTGGAGGAGCGGTCGCTGGCGGGCGGCTTCACGGCGCGCGTGCGCTGGCTCGCGGCGGTCGTGGCGGCCGTGGTCCTGCTCGCCGGTCTGCAGGAGCCGGTGGGCGGCGGATTGCCCTTCCTCGCGCACCTTGGTGGCTTCGCCGCGGCGTGGGCCTTCGCACGCACGACCAGCGTGCTGTTCGTGGAGCGCTTCCGCGAGGGCGTGTCGGCAATGCCTGACGAGCCGCCGGAGGACCAGCCGCCACGCGCCGTGCCGAAGACGCTGCCGCGCTCGCGCGCGCAGCGCGAGTCCATTGATGATGTGGTGGCCCGGGCGAACGCCGAGGCCACGCGCCGACGGTCGGCGCCGACGCGGCGTCTGGCGCCGCGCCCCGAGGATGCGCCGGCCGCGGCCGATGTACCGCCGACGCCCGATGCCATCCTCGACAAGATCTCCGCGGAGGGACTCGACCGGCTGACGCCGGACGAGCGCCGCGTCCTCGACGACCACTCGCGCAAGCTGCGCGACAAATAGACCCGATGCCACAACCGGAACTGCTGGAGACCTTCCCGAATCCGTATCCCGATCGGGACTACGAGATCTTCATGACCACGCCGGAGTTCACGTCGCTGTGCCCGTTGGGCGGCGTGGAGTCGGACGCGGCGGAGCTGGCGCTGCTCAAGGGCGGCGCGCCGGACTTCGCGACGATCAACATCACCTACGTGCCGGATGCCGCGTGCCTCGAGCTCAAGTCGCTCAAGCTCTATCTCTGGAGCTTCCGGAACGACGGGATCTTCTACGAGCGCGTGGTGAACCGGATCCTGGACGACCTCGCGGTGACGGTGAAGCCGCGGTCGCTCAAGGTGGTCGGCGATTTCAATGTGCGCGGCGGGCTGAAGAGCATCATCAGCGCCGAGTACCGGAAGCCCAGAGCGCCGGCGCTGAGGTCGGCGACACGGCGCCCTAGCTCCAGTCGACGCCCCCGCGTCGGCCCGCGCCCCAGCGCTGATAGGTGCCCAGCAGCCGCGCCGAAGAGGCCATCGCGCCGATGTCCCGGACCACGGCCTCGGCCACGGCATCGCCGACCTGGTGGTCGAACTCCACGAAGAAGCGATAGCTCCAGGGCTCGCCCGTGGGCCGCGATTCGAGCCGGCGGATGTTGACGCCATGCGTGGCCAGCGGAGAGAGACAGGCCAGCAGCGCGCCAGGCTCATCGGCGGCGGTCACCACGAACATGGTGCGCGCCGGCGTGCCCGCCGGCAGGGTCTGCGGCGCCGCCGAGATGCCGAGAAAGCGCGTCTGGTTGTCGGACCGGTCCTCGATGTCTTCCTTGAGGATCTTGAGGTCGTAGTGCAGTGCCGCCCGGCGGCTGGCGACCGCCGCGACCGTCGGGTCGGCGACCTTGCTCACGTCCATCGCTGCGCCGGCCGTGTCGTACGACGGATGCACCTCGAGCTGCGAGTGCTCGCTGAAGAAGATCCGGCACTGCGCCAGCGCCACCGGATGGCAGAGCACGGTGGTGATGTTCGCGAACTCGGTCGTCGGGGCACCGAGCAGGCAGTGGTGCACCGCGACGACCGTCTCGGCCACGACATGCAGGCCCGGCATGGCCGACAGCGCGTCGTGGCTGCCGGCGATGCTGCCGGCCACGGTGTTCTCGATCGGAAGCACGCCCCGGTCGGCAGCCCCTGCCGCGACCGACGCCGTGACGTCGGCGAAGTCGCGGTACGGGAGTCGCTGGACGTCACCACCCCAGAGTTGCTGGACGGCCTCATCGGAGAACGAGCCAAGCTCGCCCTGGAAGGCGATGCGCAACCGGGCTCGATCACCCACTATTTCATCAGCTCCGCAACAGGAATCACCGAGATGGGGCCAAGGTTGAGCGCCTCGATGCCTGCACGAATCTGCGACAGGTCGCCGACCACGACAATCGTGGCGTTCGCGACCGGGATCAGGCGCTGGGCCACACGCTGGATGTCGGCGACCGTCACCTTCTCCACGGCTGCCACATACTCCGCAAGGTAGCCGAGCGGCAGGTTGAACTGCGCGAGCTCGGTCACCTGGCCGGCGATCTGGGCGGTGCTCTCGAAGTCACCGGGCACGCCGAGGGCCAGGTAGGCCTTGGCGCGGGCCAGCTCGTCCTCGCCCACCGGCGTGTCGCGGAGGGCGTTCATCTCGTTGAAGAACTCGACGAGCGAGCTGTCCGTGACGTTCGTGCGTACCTGCGAGGAGGCCCGCCAGGCACCCGGCAGCGGGCGGAACTGGAAGCCGGAGCCGGCGCCGTAGGAGTAGCCCTTGGTCTCGCGGAGGTTGGTGTTGAGCCGTGAGGAGAATGAGCCGCCGAGGATCGTGTTCATGACCATCACCGCGGCATAGTCCGCCGAGGTGCGCTCGATGCCCGGCGTACCGAGGATGATGACGGACTGCGCGGCGCCGGGCTTGTCGACGAGCAGGATCTTTCGCTCGGTGTTGCGCACGGCCTGGGCCAGCACGGGTGCGGGGGTGCGCTCGGCGCCGCTGGCGCGCCAGCCGCCGAAGCGACGGTCGAGCATGGCGCGCGCCTCGGCGTCGGTGATATCCCCGACGACAGTGAAGGTCGCGCGCGCGGGGCGATAGGCGCCCAGGTAGAACGCGCGCACGGTGGCCGAGTCGAGGGCGGCGGTGCTGGTCGAGTCACCGGAGAGCGAGTGGTGATACGGGTGGCCGGCCGGGAACAGCGCCATGTCGAAGGCGCGGTTCGCGAGACTGTTCGGCTGGTCCTTCTGTTGCAGCAGGCCGGCGAGCCGCAGGTCGCGCTGGCGCGTGACGTCCGCGGCCTTGAAGGTCGGGCGGAGCAGCACGTCGGCCATCAGGTCAAGCGCGGCGTCGAGGTTCCGCTTGGCGACGCGCAGCGTGATGCTGGTGTTGTCCCAGTCAGCGCCGCTGGAGAGCGTGGCGCCGAGATACGCGAGCTCGGACTGCAGGGCGTTCGCATCGCGGCTGCCGGCGCCCTCGCGGACCATCAGGGCCGTGAAGGACGCGAGGCCCGGCTGGTCACGGTCGAGGCGACCGCCACCGGCGAGCTCCATCGTGATGTGCACGAGCGGAAGCTCGTGCTGCTCGACGACCTTGATGGCCGCGCCGTTGCCGAGTCGCAGCGTCTTGACGGTCGGCAGCTCGAGTTGGGGCGCGGGGCCGAGGGCTGGGGCCTTGCTGCGGTCAAAGGCCTGCTGGGCCGGCAGGGCCAAGGGCGCGGCGATGGCAACCGCGGCGAGGAGAACTCGGGAGGTGCGAATCACGGGACGATCCTCCGCGTGGCGGCGAGCTCGGTCCTGCCCTGCGGGACGACGCTGAGCGTGACGCGGTTGGTGAGGAGATACTGACGCACGACACGCTGCACGTCGTCGGCGGTCACGGCGAGGTAGCGGTCGAGGTCCTGCTGGAAATAGTCCGGCGTGCCGGTGGCGTAGTAGTAGCTGTTGAGCCGGTCTGCCTTGGCGCTCACGAACTCCAGCGAGCTGAGGAACTGGGCCTCGATGGAATTCTTGGCCTGTTCAAGCTCACGGGCCGTAGGGGGCGCGGCGGCCAGCCTGCGGAGCTCGGCGTCGATCACGGCCTGTAGCGTGTCGAGCGGCACGCCGGGGCGCGCGGTGGCCATCACCATGAAGTCGCCGTCGAGCCGCTTGGACGAGTTGAAGGCGTTGGCGTTGGTGGCCAGCGGGCGCTCGAAGACCAGCGCCTGCGTGAGGCGCGAGTTGCGCGCGCCGGAGAGGATGTAGGACGCGATGTCGAGCGCGGCGTCGTCGCGCGAGAACTCGGGCACGGTGTGCCAGGCGAGGTAGACGCGGGGCAGCTGCACGCGGTCCTCAAGCACAATCACGGTATCGCGCAGCGTGAAGCCGGCCGGCTTCGGCCGCTCGATGGCGGGGCCGCGCGGAATCTCGCCGAACATCTGGCGGGCCACGCGGCGCACGGAATCCGCACGCACGTCACCGGCGACGACGATGGTGGCGTTGTTCGGCGTGTAATAGGTGCGGAAGAACTCCTTCACATCCTCGAGCGAAGCGGCGGAGAGATCCGCCATCGAGCCGATGGTGCTCCACGAGTATGGGTGTCCACCGGGATAGATGGCCTTGGTCAGGTTCTCGAAGGCGAGGCCATACGGCTGGTTCTCGTAGCTCTGGCGGCGCTCGTTCTTCACGACGTCGCGCTGGAGGTCCACCTTGGGCGCGTCCATGGTCTCGAGCATCCAGCCGAGGCGGTCGGCCTCGAGCCAGAGCATCAGCGGCAGCGCGGAGGCCGGGCCCGACTCGTAGTAGTTGGTGCGGTCGGTGTTGGTCGAGCCGTTGTTGTTGGCGCCGGCAGCCTCGAGCAGGCGGTCGAACTGCGGATAGGGCGCATTGAGCGAGCCCATGAACATCAGGTGCTCGAAGAGATGCGCGAAGCCGGTGCGGCCGACCTTCTCGTCACCCGAGCCGACATGGTACCACACGTTGGTCGTGACGACGGGGACGGAATGGTCCTCGTGGACGATCAGCGTGAGGCCGTTCCGAAGGGTGTCGACCGTGATGGGTACCCGGATCTGCGATTGGGCCTGCGGCGACAGGACCACGAGGGCAAGAAGGAGGCGGATGGATTTCATGACGGACGGGGGACGGGGGAAGGAGGCCAGTCCCATACAAGAAAGGGCGGCGCCGGGGCCCCGCGGCGCCAACGGGTAGCCTCATGCGACCGGCAGTCGCGGAACGCGCCGTTTCACAGGCACTTAGCCCTCCCGCCAGAGCGTCGCAATGGCTTGAGTGCAGGGCCACGATGCACTACTATATGAGCTCTTGGCCAGGTAGCTCAGTTGGTAGAGCAGCGGACTGAAAATCCGCGTGTCGCCGGTTCGATTCCGGCCCTGGCCACTGTGGGACAACGACTTACGGGGTTTGAGGTCGGTACAAATCGTACTACATCCGTACTACATAAGGGGGGACCATTTCTGGTCCCCCCTCTGTCGTTTGTACCGTCAGTTCGATGTAGTACACGATCTACTACAGACGTCGTGGGGAGTCCGAGTGTCTGGGAGGGGTCGGGTGCTGGGCGGCGAAGGCCTTGCCGAGGCCGGCGGAAGCGCCGGTGACAACGGCGAGGGGGCGGGAGGTCGGGGGCTGGACGTAATCCCGTCGGCGTGGAGGCATTATCATTTCCGCATGCATGTGATCAAGGGGGCGATCCCCCTCTTCTTCCTCTGTATCCTTCTGGAGCTCCTCTGGAGCCAATGGAAGGGGCGGCGCATCTCGCGACTGAACGACGCGCTCTCCGACATGAGTTGTGGGATCCTCAGCCAGATGGTGGGGATCTTCGACAAGGCCCTCACCCTGGGGGCCTACATCTGGGTGGCGGAGCACCTCCGGGTGCAGCGCGCCCTTCCCGTCGTCTCCGAGTGGCCCCACCGGTCGTTCGTCCTCGGCGGGGAGGGGGGCGCGTCCTGGGCCATCGACGCGCGCGGCCACGTCGCGTGGGTGGCGGCCTTCGTCCTCGTCGATCTCTGTTATTACTGGTCCCACCGGATGTCCCACGAGGTGAACCTCCTCTGGGCGGGTCATGTGGTGCACCACCAGAGCGAGGAGTACAACCTCTCCGTCGCCCTCCGCCAGGCGGGGATCGGCAAGATGATGACCTGGGTGTTCTATCTTCCGCTCGCGCTCATCGGGATGCCGTGGCAGCTCTTCGTGGCGAGCCAGGGAATCAACCTGATCTACCAGTTCATCCTCCACACGCGGGCCGTCGGGAAGATGGGGAGAATCACGGAATGGGTGCTCAACACCCCGAGTCACCATCGGGTGCACCACGGCGTGAATCCGAAGTATCAGGACAAGAACTACGGGGGGGTCTTCATCCTCTTCGATCGGTGGTTCGGCACCTTCCAGGGTGAGGAAGAGGAGCCGGTCTACGGGATCACCAAACCCCTCCGCAGCTGGAACCCGCTCTGGGCCAACCTCCACGTCTTCGTGCAGATGGCGCGGGATATGCGCCGGACCCCGCGCTGGGGGGATCGCCTGCGTCTCGTCTTCGGGCGACCGGGGTGGCGGCCGGCGGCACTCGGGGGTCCGGAGCGTCCCCCGGAAGTCTCCCGCGAGACCTTCGAGAAGTTCGATCCCCCCGTGCCTGGGCCGCTCGCGGCCTATGGGTTCGCGCAGTTCGCCGCAGCGCTCGTCGCGGCCCTCCTCATCCTCCGAGCCTCGGCCGAGGGGTTCGATGCGGGACTCGCCGCCGCGGCGTTCTTCGTCGTCGTCGCGCTGGCGGGGGTGGCGGGGGTCTTCGAGCGCGCCCAGTGGGCGAGGCCCCTCGAGACGGCGCGCCTCGCGGCACTCGTGGTCGCCTGCGGAGTCCTCGCGCTGGTCGGCGGCGCCCCCGCGGTCCTGGCATGGGGCGGGGTCGGGTTCGCCGTTCTGTCGCTGGCCGTGCTCTGGCGGTACCGTGCGGCGCTGACCGAGATCGAGCTCGCCCCGATCATGTGAGGGGCGTGATGGGGTGGCGTCGGAACTCCCACCCTCGGTCCCCCAAGGGTGATAACCTCGACCAAACCCAGTTGGGTACCACGGGGAATCCGAGTGTCGGGGAGGAATCCGAGGAAGGGCTCAGGTGCGGAAACGTCCCATCCTGGTTCGATCATTGTTGGGCTACCAAGTTCAATCAGTCATCCCTCATCGCGAGATCCATTATGCCCTCTCGCGCCGTTCGGTCCGCTGCCGCTGCCCTGTTCCTGGTCACCACTTTGCCTGGCGTCGGCCACTCACAGCAGGCCACCGTTCCAGCCTTCGAGGTGCATGGTGGACCGTAGCCCGCGCTGGGCATGCTCGGAGAGAACTCCTCTGTGGGCTGGGCGCTCGGTGGCTCATGGCAGCGCCGGCTGAACGATCTCCTTGCGCTGCGGCTCTCGGTGGACTTGTCGCGCCACGCGTACAAGGGACCCTTGGAGGGCGAGCAGCTGCATCTGCTGCCGGTCATGGCCAACCTGGTGCATTACTCCCCGAGAGGCTTCTATGCCCTTGCCGGGCTTGGTTTGGTGCGCGCTGCCTACCTTGGAACCTCCGAGATTGATCCGACCTGGGACATTGGAGGTGGCTTTAACCTGAACTCGTGGTTCGTCGAGGTGCGCTACCAGTCGTCGCACTATGACGGCGGCTCGACGGTGACGTTGCCAATCGTGGTCGGCTGGCGGTTCTGACGGGCGCCGCCTCGGCCGGCTGGTGTTGCCGCGGGCCGGGGCGACTCTCGCACGAACGAGAACCGCAATCCGCCCCCTCGCCCTAGGCGGGAGAGGGGGCGGATTCCTGTGGAGCGGATTGTCAGTTGCGCCCGAAGTTCATGCTCACGCCTAGGCGGAGGCTCGGGTCAGCCTGGCTGTCGACCGTGTTCTCCAGCGCGCCGTACACGCTGAGCCGGTTGATGTTGAGGCTGCCGCCCATCCAGTAGCTCGCCTGAGACTGTCCGTCGCTGAACGCGGTGAAGTAGGCCGCGCCGGGCGTGAACGACAAGGACCCGCCGAGCTTGATCTCGTAGCCGGCCTGGACGCCGAGCGCGTTCGTCTTGGTGCCCGCGGTGCTATTCTCGAGGTAGGCGTAATACGGGCAGGCAGACAGGTTCTTGCCGCCCGGGCGCAGTTCCCAGCCGACGATCGCGTACATCGCGTCGCGTCCGTCGCTGGCCGGCGCACTCGCGACACCGATCTCCGCGACGATCGCACGTGGCATCGCAACCCCGAAGTTGAACGTCTTCCCGGCGTCCTCGCCATTAGCCGTTAGCTGTTCCATCCCAGCGCGCCACGGCAACAGCACGGAGCATGTATGTACCGCGTTGAGGAAGCCCCGTTGGGGGGCTCAGGGACGCAGCTGGAGGACGATTCCGCCTTGGTTCCAGGACTCAGGGCGCGCGACCACCACCTTGACGTGCAGCAGCCCGTGGAGTGCATCGTATGCGTAGGTGCTCCCGTCACCCTCTATGACGCTTTGGCGACTCGCAACCGGTCGAAGGGGACCAAGCATCCATGCCGCGTGCACGGGAGGCGCCGGGGTCTCGAGGGAAACCAGGATCCACTCAGCGTGGCGGCCTTCGCGGATGTTAATGGAAAGCGCTCGGGGCAGACTGCCAAGCCGCAACTGATACGCATGGCCCGGCATCACGGACATCGCAACTCGCGACGGCGAGTTGCCTTCACCGACAAACCGCTCCTCTGCAACACCATCACGCCGGACGTCGACCGGGACGAGCGCAGCGGGGACACTTTGCCCTTCGACGACCAGCTTCAGGTACGGACCCGGGCAGTCCTGTGCGTTCCACTCGGGCTTGGCGTCGCACTGCGGAACCGTGAGGAACGGCGTGTTGGCCACAACCCAGCGCCCTGCCGTTCCGGTGAGGGAGCCCGAGCCATCCATGAACACCGCGGCCTTGTCGCCATCCCGGTCGGGCCGCGGCGTTTCCAAATAGAGCTCTCTGGAGTCCTGGAACCTCAGGTCGTCCGATCGGCTGGCCGTGCTCACCTGAAACGCATTGTGCCGATTAAAGCCCAGGGCGCTCGAGGGAATGTCGCCGCTGCCCGAAAATCCCACGAAGGTCACATCGCGCGCGCCCACCGGTCCGTCGTAGTACTCAAAGCCACGGTACAGCTGATTGGCGTCGGCTCCGATTCGATTGTTGGTCCGGCCGATGACCAGCGCTTCCGTGAGGTAGCTCTCCACGCTCGCAAACGTCGCGGCAATGTGGTTGTCTGCCAGGACGGGGTTGTGTAGGAAATGCATCTGCCCCCGCAGCCACACGCCGCGGTTGCGGTTCTTGTAGGCGCGGAAGCCCTCAAAGACGGCGGGTCGCAGGGGTGATCCATCCATGGCGGCATCGGAGGGCCGGTACATCGTGACGACTTCGCGGCCGAAGTCATCCGGCCCATCATCCACATGCAGACCTGTCTGCCGGTTTGAATGTGCAACGTTGTCCCGAAAGGCGAGCAAGGGGGTCCGGCTTGGCCGATTGGGCTGGCCCGCCGACATCCCAATGGGACGCTCGGGCAGGGCATACCAGAATCCGAAATGCTCGGAACCGGCAGCGACATTGCCAATGAGGCTGTTGTCCGGGTTGGTGATCCAGAACGTCGCGGGTCGGCTATCGCTTGGGATGAGTTGGTCTGCCGGGTTCGGTCGGCGCGACAGGAGGCCGAGGTTGCCGTGAAGGCGATTGCCCGTCTCTGCTCCTTCCTCGAGGAAGTACCCATGACCGATGTGATCGAAGCACACATTCTGCTCAACCAGGAGCTCCTGGGTGCCGTGCACTGTGACGCAGCGATTGTTGCTGCGCCAGATGGAGCTGTGACGGATGTATTGACCGGCAACGCGGCCGCTCAGGTGCCAATGGATAGGGTACTGGCCCTGCTTGCCGCGCCGGCCCATGTTGACGAGTTCGACCCCCTGGACATATGCCGCGCCACCGGCCATGACCATGATGTGTCCGCCCTGCCCGTCGGCAGACCTGGGGGCCCCCTCGAGCTCGGGGCCATCGCCGGCAACGGTAATGTTCCGAGTCAGCAGCGCGACCTCGGCCCGTTCATCCACGGTCCGACCCGCCATGGTCTGCAGTTCGCCGAAATGTGGGTGGAGCAGGGCGGTCGCGAGGTGAATGGTCTGCCCAGTCACCCGTTCGATTTGCCGATGCTCTGCCTCGCTGGGCTCGAACCCAGACGGCGCCACTACAACCCAGTCCCCGGCACGCCACTCCACCGCCTCGCGCAACTCAAGGGCGGTGGCCCCCGCCGCCGTGCTGCTCGACAGCTGTGTCCATGTGCGGTGGACGGCACCGTGCAGGTCCAGTCGTCCCCCAGGCACGACGGCAATGACCCGGGTACCCATATCGGCGATTCCGCCGTCATCCGGCGAGCCTGTGAGGGTAATGCGTGCGCGCCTTGTGTAAGGTGCCGTGGCCTGTCCAATCCGAAACAGTCCCGAGACTCGAATCCACGGCGTGTGAAGCTGGAGGTCACGCGCGGTGTCGGCGACGAGCTCACCACGAACGTCGAGTCCACCCAGCGCCGGCGGGTCGACATCAAGAACGACGCGTCGGCCTTCGGGGATGATGACGACATCCTGCGCCTGCGGCAGCCGGCGGTTCGGCCACGCCATGGAGTCGGACCACACAAGCTCAACGGGGCTGGGAATACCGGTCAGGCGATTGGCAAGCACGCCCGTGCCTGGCTCATCCGTCTGGCAGGCCGGAGCGGCCGCGCCGAAGATGACGAGGGCAATGGCCACGCGCACACGGCGGGATCGTCCCGGTGACCGCGCCGGTCGTAGCGGTACAACGCGCGAAACGTCGATGCTCATATTGGATTCGGGATGAGAACTCGAGCGGTCAGGCCTCGGGGCGCTGCCGCCCCGGTCCCCACAGGAGAGGGCACCGGCCCGGTCGATCTTCCAGAGATGCAGGTAGGTGGCGATCAGGGCGCTGGCGAGCGCGCCGAGTCCCACGAGCTGTCGCCAGGAAAAGCCGAGAAGTCCGGCTCACGCAGTCGCCTGGGCGTCTGGGGACATTGGCAGGGAATTGTAAGCAACCCCCGATTCTCCTCGCAAGCGGACGGAACGGCGCTGCGTCCTCGGCGGCGCGGACTGCCCCGCTCGCGCGGCGCCCGACTACCCGGGTGATGTCCGAGAGTCCGGCGTCCGGGGAATCTGCCCGAGGGTCAGCATGAACCGGGCGCCGCCCAGCGGGGACGTGTCGATGCGCACCGAACCGCCGTGGAATCTGGCGCAGGCCACCACCGCGGCCAGGCCGAGCCCGGTGCCGCTGGGCTTGGTGGTGAAGAAGGGCTCCAGCACCTGCTCCCGGTTGGCCGGTGCGATGCCCGGGCCGTCGTCCTCGACGGTCAGCTGCCAGCGTCCCTCGGCCGCGGCCACGAGCGACACGCGGATCTTGGCGCCCGCGCCACCGGCTTCCGCGGCATTCAGCATGAGATTCAGCAGCGCGCGCTGGATGATGGACGCGATGCCCACATAGGGCGCCTCAGCCGGGAGGGCGACATCGATGGAGGCACTGCGCGTGTGGCGGTGCTGGCGCGCGAGCGCGACGACCCCCTCCACGGTGCCGCAGAGCTCGAGGTCGCGCGCGTTCTCCAGCGGTTCGCGTCCGCCGATCTCGAAGAAGTGCCGGTTCCACTCGCTGATACGCGCGAGGGCCGCCGCGACCTCGTCTGCCAACCCGAGTCGAGGTCGGTCATCCGCAAGCTGCTCACGAAGCATCTCGAGATTCATGGTCGCGGTCGCGAGGCCGTTGTTGATGTCGTGCGCGATCGTCCGGGCAAACGTTCCGGCCAGCACACTGCGCTCGGCGTTGTGCAGTGCGCGTTCCATGCGCCGCGCCCGGGCTTCCTCACGCCGGTTGCGCTCGAGGGCCGTGAGGTTGACGATGAAGATCAGGACTGCGGAGCCAAGGACGAAGCCCAGGCCCTTCAGGATCTCGATGCGCCGCAGCTCCTCGACCGTGCCGGAGGCCTCGCTCGCGAAGGTGGACGAGACGAGGATGTAGATGGCGCCCACCACGAGATAGACGCCCGCGGAGAGCCCCGCGGTGCGGGCGGGCCGAACGGAGGGAGCCTGCGACGCGGGATCCGGGGCGCGCGTGGCTTCCATCGGGCTAGGCAGCCTGCCGCACGCGCCGCCACTCGAGCCACACGACGATTGACAGTAGCGTGATGGAGACCGCCGAGATGGCACACCAGGGACAGAAGGTGCGGAGCTTGTAGAACTCGGCCCACTTGAGGCGCACGGTGAAGAGCAGGGCGGGATAGATCAGCGCCATCAGGGCCAGCGCGCCGCTGCGGGAGTCGGCGGCCGAGGGTCGCGACACGACCAGCGCCGTGACAAAGAGCAGGCTGTACCCGACCGCACCGATCAGCGCGACGTCGACGCCGAAGAACCAGCTCCACGGCGAGTACTGCACGAGGGCGCAGCCGCCACTACCACCGCAGGACAGCGCACCGGCCTTGCCGAGCTTCCAGAGATGCAGGTAGGTGGCCACAAAGGCGTTGCCCAGCGCCACCACTCCGATGAGCTGGCGCCAGGAGAGTCCAGGGAATCCGCCACGCGCAGTGGTCTGGGCATCGGACGACATCGGCTCATAAGTTTACGGGGCCGCACAACACTTCGCTGACCGCTGGAGATTCCTGATGTTCCCCTTGACGCGCGTTGCCGCCGTTGCGCTGTCCCTGATGGTCCTCGGCCCGCCGCTCGCGGGGCAGGCCACGTCGATCGCCTTTGAGCACGTGACCGTGCTGCCGATGGACGGCGACCGTCGGCTCACCGACCACACGGTCGTCGTACGGGACGGTCGCATCGTGGCGCTGGGGCCGAGTGCAGGCACGACCGTGCCCGCAGGCGCGACGCGGATTGACGGGCGCGGGAAGTTTCTCGTGCCGGGGCTCGCGGAAATGCACGCGCACGTACCGCCAGGCAGTCCGACGGACGAGCAGCTGGCGGACATCATGTTCCTGTACGTGGCCAACGGCATCACGACGATCCGCGGCATGCTGGGGGCGCCATACCAGGTTGACCTCAAGCGCAAGCTCGAGTCCGGTGCGATGCTCGGCCCGCGCTTCTTCCCGGCGGCGCCGTCGCTGAACGGCAACTCGGCACCGACGCCGGAGGCGGCGCTGCGCCTCGTGCGTGACGCGAAGGCCACGGGCTACGACCTGGTGAAGATCCATCCCGGTGTGAGCCGCGAGACCTGGGACGCGGCGGTGGCGGAAATGAAGGCGCAGGGGCTCACGTTCGGTGGGCACATTCCGTTCGATGTCGGGATCGTGCACGCGATGCGCGGCGGCATGTCGACCATCGACCACGTGGATGGGTACCTCGAGGCGGCGGTGGACTCCAGCGTGTACCGCACCGCCCAGGATGCCCGTGTGGTCTTCGGCACCGCCGGCTCGCAGCTCGGCGACGTGATCGATGCCGTGAATCCGGCAATGTTCCCGGCCCTGGCGCGCATGTCGCGGGAGCGGCAGGTGTGGAACGTGCCGACGATGTATCTCTGGGAGAACTTCTACAACGACCGTACGCCCGAGGAACTGGGTGCGCTGCCCGAGATGGCATACGTGTCGCAGGCGCAGGTGAACGCCTGGATGAACCAGAAGCGTAGCCGAGGGCTGGCAGACGAGAACCAGCGGATGACGCCGCCGCGCCGCGCCCGGTATCACGAGCTGCGGCGCCAGATGCTCAGGACGCTGGCCGATGAGGGCGCGCCGCTGCTCATGGGCACCGACTCGCCGCAGATGTTCAACGTGCCCGGGTTTGCGCTGCACCGCGAGCTCGAGGTGGCACGTCGCGCGGGGCTGAGCAACTACCAGGTGCTGGAAAGCGGCACCCGGAACGTGGGCCGCTACGTGCGCGAGTCGCTGAAGCAGGACGGGGCGTTCGGCACCGTGGCGGTCGGACAGGCCGCGGACCTGGTGCTGCTCAATGCCGACCCGCTTGCCGATATCGGAAATCTCACGCAGCGCAGCGGCGTGATGGTGCGGGGGCGCTGGGTGGATGCGGCGGAGATCCAGGCAGGGCTGGCGCGCATCCGCGCGAAGCACGCGGTCAATCGCGGGGGCAACTGACCGTGGCAAACTGGCTGAAGCGCATCACCCCGGTGCTCCTGGTGGATGCCATCGAGCCCTGCCTGCCGTTCTGGGACGCGCTGGGGTTCGACAGGACCGCTGACGTGCCGCACGGCGAGGCCCTGGGCTTCGTGATCCTCGAGAAGAGCGGGCTCGAGGTGATGTACCAGACACGCGCCAGCGTGGCGGCGGACGTGCCGGCGCTGGCCGATGCGCCGGGGCAGGGCGCGTTTCTGTTCCTCGAGGTGATGGACCTCGACGCGACGATCGAGGCCATCGGCGACGCGGCCGTGGTCGTTCCGCGGCGCCGTACCTTCCATGGCATGGACGAGATCTGCGTCCGCGAGCCTGGCGGCAACGTCATCACGTTCGCGATGGCGGTCAGCGACTGAGTGCGGAGGGGCGGCCGTCGCCCGCGTGGCACGCCGGCCGATGCCTCAGGTCCCGAGTTCGTCGAGTCGCGGATTGACGATGGTGTTGTAGATCGAGCCGAAGGTGAAGCTCAGTCCTACCGAGCCGCCGATGCGGTAGTTCGTGGCCAAGGCGCGCTGCCGCGTGAGCACCTCGTCGTCGGTTGCGCCGCCGCGGGGGAGGTAGAGCTGGTCGTTGACCTTGGCCGCCTCGCCTCGTAGCTCGAGCGACAGCCCGCGGCTAATCCGGAACTGCGCGCGGCCGTTGAAGCTCACGTTCGACGTCTGGGCGTCGTGCAGGAACTGCGTGAAGCGCAGCGAGGCATCCAGCGTGCCCCACTGCTGGCGCGACTCGCCGGCCAGGATGACGCGCGCCACCGGCCGCATCTCGGAGAGGCGCCCGTAGATGGTGACCTGCGTGTAGTCGTAGTAGCGCCCACCGAGCGCAACCGCGGCAATGAGTTGCCGCGAGGTGGCTTCCCGCCAGGGGAAGACGTTGTACTCCGCGGAGAGATCGAGGCCAGCGCTGGCCTGCTGGTTGCGAAACTCGGAGCGACCGCCCGTGAGCCGCGTACCCAGCGACCAGTGATCGGTCACGCTGCGGACGATCCGGGCACTGACATCCGTGGAGCGCAGCACATAGGTGCGCTTGCTGCCGTCCGAGAGCGTGAAGCGGTTGGAGCGGTACTCCTCGTCGGCATTGAAGCTGAGCTTGAGCGCCTCGGTGGTGCGGCTCACGTTCACGCTGCCGCTGAGCTGGTAGTTCGAGTTGAGGCTCTCGGCGCTGCCGCTGCCATTGGCGCGCACGCGATAGACCCAGAAGTCCCAGGGGTCGCGGATGGCCTCGGAGGGGAGCTGGCCCTCGGCGGGGGCATCGTAGCGCAGGGTGAACCGCGCGCTCCCGGAGACGCGTAGCGCGTACGGCAGCAGGCCAAGCTGTAGCGCCTGTGCGAGCTGCCGCCGGCGCATGTCATCGCTGCTGTTGGGCGGGATGGCGATGCGAAGGGTGTCCGCGCGGCCCTCAAAGAGGCGGCGGCCCAGCAGCACCATGGTGACCTCCGTGCCACCGGCTCCGGTGCGGAGTCCGGTGAGGAGTGCGTGCACGTCGGCATCGAGCCGGTCCTGGGTCCAGAGGACAAACGACAGCTCGGTCACGAAGAAGTTCCGGTCGCATCCCCAGGTGTGGCAGTCGAGGAAGGCGCGGACCCGCGGCTCGGAGGCGGGTTCGGCGCGCACGCCGGGAACGGCCTGGGCGGCCAGCAAGGACGGCAATACGGTACCAAGCGCGAGCAGTGCCAGGCGCCGCCAGGGGCGGGGGATCTTCATATAAATACTTATCGGGGAAGCGGCCCAAAACGTTGAATGGGACGCAGGGGGCGGACG
>JAYQOZ010000005.1:0-13071 GCA_038145035.1 Gemmatimonadaceae bacterium
GACCTTCAGTCCGCCCCGCCGTTTGTCGTTCACGTTCGGCCTTCGTCCTCGGTCCTACCAAAGCCACCCAAAGATCCCCGCCATCACCAGCGAATAGACGAGGGCATCGGCGCACTGCAGGAGGAATGAGCGCCAGGGACGGCCGAACCAGATGGACTCGGGCACCGAGGCAAAGGCGAAGGCCATGAGGCCGAGGGTGCCGACCACCCGGAAGACCGCGAGGTATTCCGCGTCCGCGGCGAGGGTGTGGGAGGCGATGTAGGCGACGAACAGCGCCACGACCCAGTAGAACGCGAGGCTCTGCAGCATCATGGGGCCCATGCCGCGCACCCCGGTCCGTCCCACGGTGATGTACCCCACGGGGCCGCGGTTGAACTTGGCCGCGATCTCCGGCTGCCCCAGTTCCTTCGGGCCCATCGCATACGGGAACGTGTAGAGGCCAGGCGTCACGCCCGACGCGCGAAGGGCGTCGAGGACGGCATCCTCGCCGTCGAGTCGCCGCCACTCGGTCCGGTGGTGCGGCAAGGCGGTCCAGGCGAGGGCGGACAGGATGAACACGGCCACGCCACTCACGACAATCGGGAGCCAGAGCTCCTGCAGGAACTGCATCGGCGAACTCCTGGCAGAGGTGGGGGGAATGCAAGGATCCCAGGTCCTCTACGGTCTGGCACCGGGGCGCGGAGCGCAATATCCTGAGCCGTGCAGTTACGCGAGCATTCCAGCAGCGAGGCGCTGCGCCAAGCCGTACGGGTGTCGCAGGCGGTGGCCCGCGTGCGGCAGCTGCCGACCGTGTTCGTGGCGAACCCACTGCTCGCGGTCTTCGTGGCCCTCACGTTCTGGACCTACGCCCAGCATGCCTTCCTGCTTGGGCTGATCGCGGCCATGACGATGCTGTGGACGCCGGCCATGCTGAGTTGGCGTCGCCTCAGGGGACGGCCCCGCCCCACGGACGTCAGCACGGGCAACGAGCGCCGTGCCATGGCCTTCTCGGCGGCCACGGGGTGCCTCTGGGCGGCGGCAGCCTGGTACCTGTTTCCGCTCGGCGGACTGGAGGAGCGCGCCACCCTGGTGATGCTGCTCGCCGGCCTCACGGGCGGATCCGTCGCCTTCTTCTCGTCCTCTCCGCTGGCCAGCATGCTGTATTTCCTGCCGTACATGGCGGTGCTGTTTCTGCAGGCGGTCCGGTACGACACGGCGACCCATCCCGTGCTGCCGACCGCGATTGCGGTGTTCATCCTCACGGCGCTGCTCTTCACGCGGACCAGCTGGGAGCAGTTCGTCGAGAACGTCGGCGTGCTCGTCGAGCGGGACCGGGCGCTGCAGGAGGCAAGGGCCAGCGAGGTCCAGCTGGAAGCGGCGCTCTCGCGCATGCAGGACCTGGCGATGGCGGACGAGCTCACCGGGCTCAAGAACCGCCGGGCGTTCTTCGACGACGCCGAGCCGGCCATCGCGATGGCGCGGCGGCGTGGGCAGCCGGTGGCCGTCGCCCTGCTCGACCTCGACCACTTCAAGGACGTCAACGATACCCATGGCCACGCCGCCGGGGACCTGGTACTCAGGGAAGTGGCCACGCGAATCGTCGACACGTTCCGAGAGGAGCAGATGGTCGGGCGCATCGGCGGCGAGGAGTTCGTGGCCCTGCTCCCCGAGACGACCCCGGCCCAGGCCCTCATTGCCGTCGAGCGTGTCCGGCGGGCCGTGGGGGAGCGGCCCATCCTCCTGCCGGACAGCAGCCCCGTGACCGTGACGCTTTCAGGGGGCATTGCACTCCTGAAGGACGGCGAGGGCATCGAATCGGCCATCGACCGGGCCGATCAGGCGATGTACCGGGCCAAGGGGCTCGGACGGGACCGGGTCGAGGTTTTCGGGGTCGTCGAGGCCTAGTTCAGGTCCCGTCCGGCGTTCGGGAGCCTCCCCGCCGGGTTCTGCGTTAGTACAGGACGTAGCCCGCGAGCCGTGACGGCCGTTGTCGGGCCGCCTAAATCCGAGTATTTTAATGGGTTATCAGCTCCACCCGACCCGAGCAAGGCCCGATGAGCGCATCAATCGAAGCACTGGTCAATAAGGAATACGCGTACGGATTCGTCACCGACGTCGAGGCGGACAGCATCCCGCCCGGCCTGACGGAAGAGACGGTTCGCCTGATCTCCGCCAAGAAGGAAGAGCCCGAGTGGCTCCTGGAGTGGCGCCTCAAGGCCTTCCGCCGCTGGCAGACGATGACCGAGCCGCACTGGCCGAACGTCACCTACCAGGCGATCGACTACCAGTCCCACACCTACTATTCGGCGCCGAAGTCGGTCAAGCCACTGCAGTCGCTGGACGAGGTGGACCCGGAGCTGCTCAAGACCTACGAGAAGCTCGGCATCTCGCTCACCGAGCAGAAGCGCCTCAACGGCATCGCCGTGGACGCCATCTTCGATTCCGTCTCGGTGGGCACCACGATGAAGACGGAGCTCGAGAAGGTCGGCGTGATCTTCTGCTCCTTCGGCGAGGCGGTGCGCCATCACCCGGAGCTGGTGAAGAAGTACCTCGGCTCCGTGGTCCCGTACTCGGACAACTTCTTCGCCGCGCTGAACTCGGCGGTGTTCTCCGACGGCTCCTTCGTCTACGTGCCGAAGGGCGTGAAGTGCCCGCTGGAGCTCTCGACCTACTTCCGCATCAACGCCGCCAACACGGGCCAGTTCGAACGCACGCTGATCGTCGCTGACGAGGGCGCCTCGGTGAGCTATCTCGAGGGCTGCACCGCACCGAAGCGTGACGAGCACCAGCTGCACGCGGCCGTGGTGGAGATCGTCGCGCTGGACCGCGCCACGGTGAAGTACTCGACCGTGCAGAACTGGTACGCCGGCGACGCCGAGGGCAGGGGCGGCATCTACAACTTCGTCACCAAGCGTGGGAAGGCGTTCACGGACGCCAAGATCTCCTGGACGCAGGTGGAGACCGGCTCGGCGATCACCTGGAAGTATCCCTCGGTGATCCTGCAGGGCGACAACTCGGTGGGTGAGTTCTACTCGGTGGCCGTGGTGAACGGCCGCCAGCAGGCCGACACCGGCACGAAGATGATCCACATCGGCCGCAACACGAAGTCGACCATCATCTCCAAGGGCATCAGCGCCGGGAAGGGGCAGAACTCCTACCGCGGCCAGGTGAAGGTGCTGCCGAAGGCCGAGGGCGCGCGCAACTACACGCAGTGCGATTCCATGCTCATCGGCAACGCCTGCGGCGCGCACACCTTCCCGTACATCGAGGTCGCCAACAACACCGCGACGCTCGAGCACGAGGCCAGCACCAGCAAGATCGGCGGGGGCCAGATCTTCTACTGCAAGGCGCGCGGGCTTAACGCCGAGCATGCCATCTCGCTGATCGTCGCCGGTTTCTGCAAGGAAGTCTTCAAGGAGCTGCCGATGGAGTTCGCGCTTGAGGCGCAGCAGCTCCTCGGGATCTCGCTCGAGGGTAGCGTCGGCTAGCGCCCGACCCGACGGAGGACGAGGGACGGAGGACGGAAGCCTCCGCTGCCACTCGACCCCCCGTCGCCGCTCCACCTGTTTCGCCTTTCGTCCTCCGTCATTCGTCTACATCCGCCACACATACTGATATGCTGAAGATCTCTGACCTCCACGCGTCGGCCGGCGAGAAGGAAATCCTCAAGGGGATCTCCCTCGAGGTGAAGGCCGGCGAGGTGCACGCCATCATGGGGCCCAACGGCTCCGGCAAGTCCACGCTCGCGCAGATCATCGCCGGTCACCCGGGTTACGAGGTGACCGCCGGTTCGATCGAGTACCAGGGCCAGGACCTGCTCGAACTCGAGGCCGAGGAGCGCGCGCAGCAGGGCGTTTTCCTCGCCTTCCAGTATCCGGTGGAGATCCCGGGCGTGACCAACGCCTACTTCCTCCGCGCGGCCTTCAACGAGATCCGCAAGGCGAAGGACGAGGACGAGGTGGATCCCATCGAGTTCCTCGACATCATGGAGGAGAAGCTCAGGCTCGTCGAGATGGACCCCTCGATGATGCAGCGCTCCGTGAACGCCGGCTTCTCCGGTGGCGAGAAGAAGCGCAACGAAATCCTGCAGATGGCGGTGCTGTCGCCGACGCTCGCGGTGCTCGACGAGACCGACTCCGGCCTCGACATCGACGCGCTGCGCATCGTGGCCGAGGGCGTCAACAAGCTCAAGCGCCCCGACAACGCGACCATCGTCGTGACGCATTACCAGCGCCTGCTGAACTACATCGTCCCCGACTTCGTCCACGTCCTCGCCGGCGGCCGCATCGTCAGGAGCGGCGGCAAGGAGCTCGCGCACGAGCTCGAGGCCAAGGGCTATGACTGGCTCCTCGAGCCCGCGGGTGCCTGACGTGACGACGCCGTACGCAGAGCAGTTCGACGCGTTCAGCGCCAACGGTGGAGGGGAGGGGCCGAGCTGGCTGCCCGCCCTCCGCAAGAAGGCCTTTGAGCGCTTCTCGGCCCTGGGCTTCCCGACCACGCGCGACGAGGACTGGCACTTCACGTCCGTCACGCCGATCGCGGAGCGCACGTTCAAGGCCGTCAAGCCGGCGCCGACCACGCTCACGCTGCGCGATCTCGGGCCGTACCTCGTGGATGCCGAGTGGCATCGCCTGGTGTTCGTGAATGGCCGCCTCGAGCCGGCGCTGTCGCATTTTGCCGGCCTGCCGGCCGAGGTGCAGCTCGCGCCGCTCTCCGAGATGCTTCGCGAGGAGCCGGCCTGGATGGAGCAGCAGCTGGGCACGCTGGCGGCCTTCGACAAGGCCTCGTTCACGGCCATGAACACCGCCTTCATGCAGGACGGCATTGTCCTGCGCGTGCCGAGGGGTGAGGTGGTGGACGTGCCGATCCATATTCTGCACGTCACGGACGCCAACGCGAACGGCGCCGCGATCCACCCGCGCCTGCTGGTGGTGGCGGAGCCGCTATCGAATGCGATGCTGGTCGAGAGCTTCGTCGGGCTGGGTGGCGCCAGCTACCTCGTGAATGCGGTGGCCGAGGTCGCGGTGGGCAACGGCGCCCGCGTGGACCACTACAAGGTCCAGCGTGAGTCCGGCGAGGGCTTCCACGTCGGCACCACGCAGGTGTCGCAGGGCCGGGACTCGATCTACCACAGCTTCTCCTATGCAGCGGGCGCGGCACTGTCGCGCACGAACATCTACACGAAGCTGCAGGGCACGGGCAGCGAGGCGCGCCTCAACGGACTGTACCTGCTCGACGGCGCGCAGCACGCCGACCACCAGACCTTCGTGGAGCACATCGCGGAGTCCTGCGCGAGCCGCGAGCTGTACTGCGGCATCCTCGACGGCCAGAGCCACGGCGTGTTCAACGGCAAGGTCTTCGTGGACCCGCAGGCGCAGAAGACCGACGGTAAGCAGACCAACAAGGCGCTGCTGCTCTCGCCGCAGGCGCGGGTGGACACCAAGCCGCAGCTCGAGATCTTCGCCGACGACGTGAAGTGCACGCACGGCGCGACGGTGGGCCGGATCGACGAGACGGCGCTGTTCTACCTGAAGAGCCGCGGCATCGGCGCGGAGAACGCCCGGGCACTGCTGACCTACGCGTTCGCGGCGGAGGCGCTCGAGACCATCGAGATCGACGCCCTGCGACTCGCATTGGAGCAGCAGGTGTTCGAGCGCTTCACCCACGCCCAGCTGGTCTAGTCCGTGGCGGGAGACGCGGCCCTCGACGCGCTGTACCAGGAAGTCATCCTGGACCACAACCGGCGCCCTCGGAACTTCCATCCGATGGAGCACGCGTCCTGCAGTGCCGACGGCAAGAATCCCAACTGCGGCGACCAGCTGACGGTGTGGCTCAAGGTCGCGGACGACCACGTGGCCGACATCTCGTTTCAGGGACAGGGCTGCGCGATCTCCAAGGCGTCGGCGTCGATGATGACCGATGCCGTGAAGGGCAAGCCGACCGCCGAGGTGGTGACGCTGTACGAGAAGGTGCATCGCCTGCTGACCGGCGAGGAGCCGGAGCTGGCGAAGGACAAGGCGCTGGGACCGCTGCGGGCACTGTCGGGCGTCTCGAGGTTCCCGATGCGCGTGAAGTGCGCCTCGCTGGCCTGGCACGCGATGAAGGCGGCATTGGACGGCGCCGATCAGGTGACCACCGAAGGCCCAGAGGACGCACGGAGCGCCTCGTGAGCGCCTCGTGAGCGACCGGACGTCGGCGCCCGAGGGTGCCGTCGCGTTGCAGGGCCTCGTGCCCGCGCAGGTGGAGGAGGGACAGCTGTATCGGGGCACGTTGCCGAACGGGACGGCGCTGGTGGTGGGGCGCCACGCCGGCACCTGGTTCGCGCACAAGGATCACTGCCCGCACGCAGATTTCCCGTTGAGCGAAGGCACGCTGTACCCCAACGGCGAGCTGGAGTGCTGCTGGCACGGCGCCAGGTTCCAGTGCCTGACGGGCGCGCTGCTCGGCGGGCCGGCGGAGCAGCCCTTGGTCCGATTTGACATCGAGGAGCGCGACGGCGCGCTCTGGGTGACGCGGCATACCGGAGGAGTACGATGAGAGCCTCGACCCCGATCCAGCTGGCGCGGCGCACGGACTTTCCATTGCTCGCCGCACAGCCCTCGCTGGTGTACCTCGACAGCGCCGCGACGGCGCAGAAGCCGGCCGCCGTGCTCGACGCCATCCGGCGCTACTACGAGACCGAGAACGCCAACCCGCATCGCGGCGCCTATGCCCTCTCGGGGGCCGCCACCGAGGCCTATCATCAGGCACGCGTGCGCATTGCGGGGTTCCTCGGCATTGCGGACGCGGATGCCCTCCTCTTCGTGCGCGGCACCACCGAGGGCATGAACCTCGTGGCGACGGCCTGGGGTCGCGTCAACGTCCGGGCCGGCGACAACATCGTGGTGACGCGCCTTGAGCACCACGCCAACTTCGTGCCCTGGCAGCAGCTTGCGCGCGCGGCGGGCGCCGAGTTCCGCATCGTGGAACTCGATGCCAACGGCGAGATCGACCTCGAGCAGTTCCGCTCGCGCGTGGATGCGCGCAGCAAGGTCGTGGCCTTCGGGCACGTCTCGAACGCGCTGGGCACGATCAATCCCGTGGCCGCAATGACCGCCATCGCGCGCGAGCAGGCGCCGACGGCGCTCGTGGTCTGCGACGGTGCGCAGGCGGTGCCGCATCTTCGGCTGGCGGTGGATTCGCTCGACGTCGACGTCTACGCGTTCAGCGGGCACAAGATCGGCGGGCCGATGGGCATCGGCGGCGTGTATGTGCGCCGGCCCATCCTCGAGCGGATGCCGCCCTACCAGTTTGGCGGTGACATGATCGAGTGGGTGAACGACGATGACACGACCTGGAACGTCCTGCCGCACAAGTTCGAGGCGGGCACGCCGAACGTGGCGGGTGCCGTGGGGCTGGCCGCGGCCTGCGACTACCTCGACACGCTGGGCATGGATGCCATTCGCGAGCACGAGCTGTTGCTGACCACGGCGGCGATGCGGGCGCTGTCGGAAATCGAGGGCCTCACGCTCTTCGGAACATCCGGGGCGGAGGGACGGTCCGGCGTGGTGTCGTTCGCGCTGGCCGACGTGCATCCGCATGACGTCGCGACGTCGCTTGATGCCGCCGGCGTATGCGTGCGCGCGGGCCACCACTGTGCGCAGCCGCTGATGCGGGCGCTGGGCGTCGCGGCGACCACGCGGGCGAGCTTCTGGGTCTACAACACGCTGCAGGACGTGGATGCGCTGGCGCGGGCGGTGAAGGCCACGCAGGAGCGCTTCGCGGGGGCGTAACGCCGCCCTGTCACGAGCCTTGAGCGCCTAGGCACGTCGCGCCACCCCGCGGGAATGCCCGACTCCCCATAGTAGGCACCGGCCAGCTGCCCGTAGATGGCCCCGGTGGTATCGGCATCCTCGCCAAGGTTCACCGCGGTGAGGCAACCCGTGCGGAAGTCATCGCTGCGAGAGAAGGCCCAGAGCGCCGCCTCCAACGCGTGCGTCACCTTGCCGGAGCCGCGGATCTCGGGCGGCTTCCGCGTCCGATACGAGCCGAGCGCAATCTCACGCAGCTCGGGATGGAGTGGCGTTGCATACCAGCCCTGTGCCTCGCCGAAGACGCCATCGAGGCCGAGTCCGAACTCGGCCGCACCATCTTCCGGGTCTTTCTCCCATTGGCGGACGCGTCGGTCCCCGCGGTCTCCGCACAGCCGCCGCGCCGCCATTCGACGATTGTCGGTCCGCACAGCGACTGACGGTCCTGCCCCAGCCTCGGAGCGCTCCATGCCCTCGAAGTTCCTGATTGAAGTCGAGCACCCGGCCGACCGGAAGGCCTGCACACAGGCGGTGAAGGTGTTCCTGCGCACCGGCTCGCATTTCCTCACGCACGCCGACTGGGGATGCCGCGACGGCGAGCACAAGGCCTGGATCGTGGTTGAGGTGGATACGAAGGACGAGGCGCGCAACATCGTGCCGGCCGAGTATCGCGCGGCCGCGAAGGTCGTGCAGCTGAACCGCTTCACGATGGCGGAGATGGAAGGGCAGCGGGACCACCCGGAGCGCTAGCGGGCGGACGCAGGCTCGGCGTCAGCCGCCCGCAGGGCGGACGCGCACCCCCTCCCCGACCTCCGCCGGCGGGTAGAGGACCACGACCGTTCCCACCGCGAGACCGCGGATTGCCGCGCGCTCGGCGCCGCGGCCGACGAGCTCGATGGCCTGCTCCCGCGCCTGGCCGTCGTCCCCGACCACGAAGACGCTCCAGCGGTCGCCGCGCCGCACCAGCGCGCCGCTCGGAATCACGAGCTGCTGCGGCAGCCGTCGCAGGACAATCTGCACCGGCAGCTGGTAGTCGTTGCCGAGGCGTAGCGAATCGGCGCGCAGGTCGCCCACCACGTTGACACGCTGTTCCTCGACGCCGAGTGCGGATCGCACCGTGTGGGCCGTGGGCTCGATCCGCGTGACGTGGCCCGGCAGCGTGTCGCGCCCGACAATCGCGTAGAGCGCAGCGCCCACCGCGACGCGCGGCGCGTCCGTCGACAGCACGCGCACGATGATCTCAGGCGAGCCGAGCGCACCGAGCTGGAGCAGCGGGGCACCGGCGGGCACGACCCGTTCGTGTTCCTCGTCCACGCGCAGCACGACGCCATCGGAAGGGGCCGTAAGACGCACGGCGCGGCCCGCCCCGCCTGAGAGAAATGCCTCGGCGGCCCGCAGCTCGAACTCGGCGCTGCGGACCTGCGCGCGGGTGAGCTCGACCTGGCGCCTGGCGGCCTCGTCGGCCGTGCGCACGCGCTCGAGGTCCTCCTCCGATACACCGCCGGCGCTCACGAGCCGCTCCGTGCGGTCGCGAAGGCGGGCCGCATCGCGCGCCTGCAGCACGGCCTCGGCCGACGCGGCGCGGGCGGCCGCAAGTGCCGCACCCGTGGCGCCCACCCGCGCGCGCGCCTGTGCGGCGGTCGCGGGATCCTGGGCCGCCGACGTGAGCGTTCCGAGCAACGCGCCCGCGTGCACCGTGTCGGCCGGGCGCAACGCCACAGGCGTCCAGCTGCCCGAGACCGGCGCGGTGACGTCGAGGTGCCAGCGCACCCGGGTGCGCGCATCCTCGCTGAGGCGATCCTCGAAATCCTCCCGCGTGACCACCGCAGTCTCCACGATGACGGCACCGCGCGTGCCGCGCCACCACAGGCCAGCCACGACCAGCAGCGCAGCGAGCAGGCTCAGGAGCATCTTTCGTGTTCGCGCGTTCATCGTCACTCCCGCGTCTTGAGGCTTCGCACCAGGTCGAGGCGATCCACCCGGCGCTTGAGTGGCCAGGCTGACGCCACGCCGGCAAGCACCGGAATGGCCAGCCCCGCCACGATGGTGCGTGGCCCGATCACCAGGGGCAGGCGGAACAGGTCGCTGTTCCCGAAGCTCTGTACCGTGGCCCAGGCGAATCCCGTGCCGATGACGACGCCGAGCGGAAGCCCGAGCAGCGCCAGCACGCCGAGTTCGCCAAACAGGATCCGCGCCGTCTCGCCGCGCGTGAATCCCAGCACGCGAAGGCTTGCCAGATCCCGCGCCCGTTCGCTGAGCGTCACCCGTCCGGCATTGTAGACGGTGCCGGCCGCCAGGGCGGCGGCGAGCGTGACCAGCGTGACCAGCACGACCACGAAGTTCTGCCGGATGGTCTCGTCAAAGCTCTCCCGCAGCCGTTCACGCGCCGTGACGGAGCGGACCATCGGGGCGTGGGTCAGCGCATCGTACAGGGCGGGCATCGCCGACGCGGTGGTGGTCAGCTCGGCGCGGGTGATGGCCGGCCCGAGGCCAGCCAGGACCGGCAGCTGTCGCTGTTCCGCGTACACGACACTGCCGGCGAGATCATCGACCAGCAGGGCGACCGGCTGCGTGATGCGCCGCCCGCGCCCATCGAGGAACTCGAGGTCCACGGAATCCCCGGGCAGGACCCCGAGCAGGCGGGCCAGCGCCGCGCTCAGGGTGACGCCGCTCGGCGCGATGCGGGCCGGGACCCCGTCGGCGTCCACGACCTGTCGAAGCGTGGCGTCGGGATCCACGCCGACCAGCGCCGTCATCCGCGATCGATGGCCGCTCCACACCCGCACCGGCAGCTCCCATCCGGTCTCGACGCGCAGCACGCCGGGCAGCTCGGCGAGGCTCGCGGCGACCTCGGGACCGCGCGCCTCAGTGAAGATCACCGTGACGTCGGCACGCGTCGCACGCTCGAACAGGACGTAACGCATCTGCGCAACGGCATCGAACCCGAACGTGCCGGTCACGACGACCGCCGCCCCGAGCCCGATCCCGAGCGACCCAAGCACCGTGCGCCAGGGGCGGTGCGTCAGCCCGCGCGCGATCATGCGCACCACCGGGCGTCCCCGCCGCCCAAAGACGCGCTCGACCAGCCCCTGGGCATACAGGGCGGGCGGTTCCGGGCGCATGGCCTCGGCTGGCGCGAGGGCGAGAACGCGACGCAGCGCGCCGAGCACGCCGATCACGGCCGCGCCGGCGGCACTCAGCAGCGCCGTGGCGACGACGCCGATATAGACGTGGAATTCCAGCGTCGGAAAGTGGAAGAACTCCTGATACAGACGGCCCAGTGCCTGTCCGCCCCAGATGCCCAGCAGGGTGCCGCCGACGCCGCCGACCAGGGACGGCACCAAGGCAAACAGCACGAAGTGGCGCGTGAGCAGTGCTGTCGGAACACCGAAGGCCTTGAGCGTTCCAATCTGGTCGCGCTGCTGCGCCACCACGCGACCGAGGACGAGATTGATGAGGAAGGCCGCAACGCCGAGGAAGATGACGGGAATCGCGATGGCAAACGTGCGGTTCTGCCGGATTTCCTCGCTGAGAAAGCGATGCGACTCATGGAGCTCGCGGCCGAAGGCGCCGAGGGTTCCGTAGGGCGCCAGCGCGGCGTCGAGGGCCGCGAGTACCGAGCGCTCGCTGGCCCCAGGCGTCAGCGTCGCCGCGAGGTCATTCCAGGACGCGTCGAGTCCCAGCGTCTGCTCGGCGGCCGTTCGGCCGATCCAGAGAATCCCGTAGCGGCGCGCATCCGGCAGCATGTCCCCGGGACGCAGCTCGTACACGAACTCGGCGGAAATGCCGATGCCCACCACGCGGAGATCGCGCCAGCGACCGCCGATCACCGCGCCGAGTGTGTCCCCGATGACCAGCGCATTGGCGAGCGCAAAGCCCTCGCTCAGCGCCACGGCATCGTCCTCATCGGCGGCGGGCAGGCGTCCCTGGCGCAGAAACACGCGGTTGAGGCTGGCGCCGGTCTCCCCCTCGACGCCCACCAGCCGTGCCGTGGCGGGATCGTCGAGCCCGGGCACGCGCAGCACGATCTCTCCCATTGGCCGCAGCTGCAGCCGTGCGATGCCGGGAATGTCCTGGAGCCTCCGTTCCAGCGAGCGCGGGGCACGGCGGACGTGGGCAAAGACGTCGGGGAAGCGGGAACTGGCGTAATAGGACCGCTGCGCATCGCCGAGCAGGGAGACCATCGAGCGCATCGTCACGAAGCTGGCGATGCCGCAGGCGACCACCACGGCGATGGCGACGAGCGACCCCAGGTGGCTCTGCAGGTCGCGGCGTAGCTTGCGGTCGAGCAGCTGCCTCACCATTCAATGGCCTCCGGCTCGACAGGGTCGGCAATGCGCGCGTCATCCACGATGCGGCCGTCGCGGAGGCGCAGCACGCGATCGGCCATGCGCGCAACGCCGGCGTTGTGCGTGATCACCACGGTGAGCGTGCCGTAGCGGCGATTCGCGTCACGGAGGGCCCGAAGCACCAGCAGGCCGGTCTCGATGTCGAGGGCACCGGTGGGTTCATCGCAGAGCAGCACGTCGGGCCGCTTCGCGACGGCGCGCGCGATGGCCACGCGCTGCTGCTCGCCACCGGAGAGCTGTGAGGGAAAGCTGTCCACGCGCTGCTCCAGTCCGACCAGCGAAAGGACCTCCGCGGGATCGGCAGGCGCCGTCCCATGCGTCTCGGTGGCCAGCGAGGTCACCAGCGACACGTTCTCGTAGGCGGTGAGCGCGGGAATCAGATTGTAGAACTGGAAGACGAAGCCCACGTGCTCGCGACGGTAGCGCGTCAACGCCGCGTCATCGGCGTCCGTGAGCACGTGGTCGCGAAAGCGCACCGTGCCGCGCGAGGGGGCGTCGAGTCCGCCGAGGATATTGAGCAGCGTTGACTTGCCGCTCCCCGACGGCCCGAGGATGACCACGAACTCCCCTTCAAAGAGATCGAGGTCCACGTCGCGCAGGGCGTGTACCTCCACCTCTCCCATCCGGTAGGTCTTGGCGAGACCCCGGGCGTGGAAGACGGGAGGGCGGTCCACACCCTCAGGGTATGGAATTCCGCCCGGGCGGACTATCGGATGATGGGGAAATCCGTGTGAGGGTTTCCCGTGCCGCCGCTGCCGCGATCTGTTCTTCGGTGAGGCCGCCGAGGAAGCGCAGCTCCACCGCCTTGGCCCTTCGTTCGTCGCACCGCCCGCGTTCCGCAAGCGCCGCGTCCAGCGCGATCATCTGCTCGGCATTCGTCCCGGGCGCCGCGGCGCCCGCCCCCTCCCCCAGGGGGAGCAACACCTCAACCGGGTGGCCCAACGCCAGCATGA
>JAYQOZ010000005.1:13081-21057 GCA_038145035.1 Gemmatimonadaceae bacterium
GGCGCCCCCCCCCCCGCGCCCCCCACGCCCCGCGGCCCCGGCCATCAGCGGCGCGCCTTCGGGCCGGGGCGCCGGGGCCCCCGACCCATCGCCGAGGGTGAGAAAGACCTCTCCCTGGTCGCCCTTGGCCATCTTGAGGTAGGCCTAGTGCACCAGGGCCGTGGGCTGCAGGGTGTGGCCGACCATCTCCCGGTTCAGGAGTAGGTCGGCGGCGCGATGCAGCTCCTGGTAGACCAAGGGAAACAGGTCGTCCAGGGCACGGAAGTCGCCGCCTCGCACCGCGACCAGCAGCTGAGTGACCTCACCGGGGCCCGAGGGAGAGGCGTCGGCGGGCACAGAACCTTGTTAAAGGCTCTTTGGGGGCGGGGGTGAGAGCGATAGATTCTGCCCGTGGCCAAGCCAAGGTCGTCGCGCCAGCGGTACTTCGAGTTTGTGCGCGATTACCGAGCCGGACGGCTCGGTGATGACACCCCGAAGCTGGGCAGCGGGGAGACGGCGCCGACCAAGCCGTCGCCGCGGTCCATCCGCTCGAACCTCTCGCAGTACCTGCGCTGGCTGGCGCCGCACAAGGCGGCAATCGTCGTGCTTGCGCTGCTGGCCCTGCTGGGGTCCGGCTTCGAGATGCTGGAGCCGCTGTTCATGCGTTACATGGTGGACCGGGTGCTGCTGGCGGTGGACCTCGATCCCGCGGCGCGGCTCACGCGGCTCAATGTGGCGGGTGCGCTGTTCCTGGGCGTCGTCATCGCCAACGCGCTCACCGGCATGTTGCGCGAGTATCGCCAGCGCCGGCTCGACATCGACGTGATGCTCACGCTGCGGCGCACGCTGTTCGAGCGCTTCCTGCGGCTGCCGCTGCCCACGCTCTGGGAGTTCAAGACCGGCGGCATTCTTTCGCGACTCACCGGCGACGTGGACACGACGACGGGCCTGCTGCAGATGGCGATCGTCTCGCCGAGCATCTCGGTGCTCAAGCTGCTGATTGCGATCGGGATCCTGCTCACGCTGAACTGGCGGCTGGCCATCGCGGCGCTGACGGTAATCCCTGGCGCGATGCTGATGAGCTTCATCTTCGCCAGGCGGATCCGGCCGATCTATCGCTCGGTTCGGCAGGACGCGGAGCAGATTGACGGACGTGTCGGCGAGACGTTCTCCGGCATCCGCGTGGTGCGCGGCTTCGGTCGCGAGACGCTGGAGCTGCTCGAGTTCCTCCTCGGCCGGCATACCGTGGTGCGCAAGGAGATGTTTGCGCGGCGGCGCGAACTGGTGCTCTGGACGTCCTGGGGCCTGCTCGTCGCCTGCGTGAACGTCGTGATCGTCTGGTTCGGCGGCTATCTCGCCGTGCAGGGGCGCGCGTCGGTGGGCGACATCATGGCGTTTCAGTGGTACAGCTTCCTGCTGCTCGGGCCAGTGTGGAACATCGTGAACTCGTTCTCGGAACTGCAGCGGTCGATCGCGGCGATGGAGCGGGTGTTCGGCGTGCTCGAGATGCCGGAGGACAAGCCGGACCGACCGGGGGCGCTGCCGGCTCCGGGTTCCGTGCGCGAGATCCGCTTCGAGCGGGTCGGATTCGAGTACCGCCCCGGCGTTCCGGTGCTCCACGACTTCGACATCACGGTGCCTGGCGGCAGCGTCGTGGCGCTGGTGGGACGGAGCGGTGCCGGCAAGACCACGGTCACCGACCTCGTGGCGCGGTTCCACGACCCGACCACCGGGCGGATCCTGCTCAACGGCACGGACCTGCGCGACCTGCAGCTCCGCAGCTATCGGAGCATGCTCGCCATCGTGCAGCAGGACGTGTTTCTCTTCGATGGCAGCGTAAGGGATAACCTCGCGTATGGGCGGCAGGGCGTCACCGACGATGAGGTCGAGGCGGCGGCACGGAAGGCAAATGCCCACGAGTTCATCGTGAAGCTGCCGCAGGGATACGAGACATCGATCGGCGAGCGCGGCGTCAAGCTCTCCGGGGGCCAGCAGCAGCGGCTGGCCATCGCCCGGGCCATCCTCGCCGACCCGCGCATCCTGATCCTTGACGAGGCGACCTCAAACCTCGACACCGAGAGCGAGCAGCTCATCCAGGCCTCGATGGCCACGCTGCTCGCGCACCGGACGACCTTTGTCATCGCCCACCGGCTCTCGACCATCCGCCGGGCGGACCTGATTCTGGTCCTGGAGCACGGGCGGATCATCGAGCGCGGGACCCACGAATCCCTGTTGGCGGCCGGGGCGACCTACGCAGAGATGGTCCGGCGGCAGATGGAAGCAGACGCCGCCCTTTAAACTCGCAGCCGAACAGGCGTGGCCCCGGACGCCCGGGTGCGGCATCTTCATAGGATGACCAAGAACACTCCCCGCCTCCTGCTCCTCCTCGCCACGCTGGCCCTCGGCCTCCCCGCCCTGGCCACCGCCCAGCGCACCGAGCGCCCCCAGCTGCACGGCAAGCACTGGGTCGCCGTGACCGGCAAGCCCCTCGCCGCCACCGCCGGCTCCATGATCTTCGCACAAGGCGGCAACGCGGTGGACGCCGCCGTCGCGATGCTCGCCGCCGCCTGCACGATGTGGGACACCCTCGGCTGCGGCGGCGAGACCCAGGCGCTGATCTACCACCCGGGCCTGAAGAAAGTCATTGGCATCAACGCCCTCGGCGCCGCGCCCACGGGCGCCACTCCGGAGTTCTTCCGCGGCCGCGGGATGCAGTTCCCGCCGGAGTTCGGGCCACTGGCAGCCGTCACACCGGGCACGCCCGGCGGCATGATGGTGATGCTGGCGGAATACGGGACCATGTCGCTGGCCCAGGTGCTGGCGCCGGCACTGCAGATGGCCGAGGAGGGCTATCCGATGGAGGCGGAGCTCACGCGCCGCATCCAGGGCAACGTCCGGTTGATCAAGGAGTGGAAGTACTCGCCGAGCGTGTTCCTCACGCATCCGGGCGAGGCCAGCGAGGTGCCGCAGGCCGGCGAGATCTTCGTGCAGCGCGACCTCGCCGCCACCTTCCGCAAGTTGATCGAGGCCGAGCAGCGCGCGCTGCGCCAGCGGAAGTCGCGCCAGGAGGCCATCATGGCCGCCTACGACCGCTTCTACCGTGGCGACATCGCCGACGAGATCGTGCGCGGCGTGCAGGAGGACGGCGGGCTGTTCACCAAGGCGGACCTCGCCAACTGGCAGGTGAAGATCGAGGAGCCCTACTCGACCAGCTACCGCGGCGTGCAGGTCTTCAAGCTCCCCATCTGGCAGCAGGGTCCGGTGATGCTCCAGGCGCTGAACATCCTGGAGAACGCCGACCTCAAGTCGATGGGCTACAACAGCGCCCAGTACATCCACACCATCTACCAGGCGATGAACCTCGCCTACGCGGATCGCGACTTCTACTACGGCGATCCGTACTATCCGCCCGAGGAGCCGGTGCAGGGCCTGCTCTCCAAGGATTACGCGCGCCAGCGCTGGGGGATGATGAACCACCAGCGCAACGACGCGGGCGTGAAGCCCGGCAATCCCTACGAATTCCAGCAGGGCGAGAACCCCTTCACCGCCCTGCTCGCCGGGTGGTCCACCACCGGCCCGCGGCCTGATTCGCTGCGAGCTGCGCGGATGGGCGGCGAGGACAACGCGCTCGACGACGAGTTCCTCGACGCCTTCACGCGCGGCACGACCAGCATCCAGGCGGCCGACGAGAAGGGCTGGATGGTCTCCATCACGCCGAGCGGCGGCTGGGTACCGGCGGTGATCGCCGGCCGCACCGGCATCGGGCTCTCGCAACGCATGCAGAGCTTCGTGGTGGACGCCGAGGACGGGCCCTACAACGTGGTCGAGCCGGGCAAACGCCCGCGCGTGACGCTGACGCCGACCATCGCGCTCAAGGACGGCGAGCCCTGGATGGCCTTCTCCGTGCAGGGTGGTGACACACAGGACCAGGACCTGCTGCAGTTCTTCCTGACGATGGTGGAGTTCGGCTTCACCGTGCAGCAGGCGGCGGAGCACACCGGCTTCCACTCATACCAGATGCGCTCGAGCTTCGGTGTGCACGATGCGCGGCCGGGACGGATCCAGCTCAACGAGCGGATTCCGGACTGGGTGCGCGCGGACCTGCAGCGGCGCGGGTACTCGCTGGACTTCGCGCGCTACACGTCGGGACCCATCACGGCCATCATGTGGGACAGGGCGCATCGCTCGTTCTGGGGCGCGGCCAGCAACTTCGGCGAGGACTACGGTATCGCATGGTGATCCCCCCTGACGTGACCTATGCCTACCTCGACCCGATCACCGGGTCGGTGATCCTGCAGGCGGTGATTGCCGGCGTCCTCGGCGCCATCCTCTCCATCAAGCGGGTGAGCTGGGCCATCCGGGACTTCTTCACGCGCCTGTTCAAGCGAAACCCGTGATGCGTGGTGAGCGGATCGGGAGCTCGTTCCGCGACCCGAGCGGCTTCCTCTTTACGCGTGACGGCGCGCTCCTGCGGCAGGTGCAGGAGCGGTACCGGCCGCACTACGAGCGCCTGAGGGCGAGCGGACTCTACGATGCGCTGGTCGGCGAAGGCCTGCTCGTGCCGCACGAGGAACGGCCACTCACCGAGGCCGCCGCCGACCGCGCGGCCTTCGTGCTCAGGCCCGAGCGCCTGCCGTTCATCGCGCTGCCGTATGAGTGGAGCTTCGGCCAGCGAAAGGCCGCGGCGCTCGCCACGCTGCGCATCCAGGAGCTCTCCCTCGCGCACGGCATGACGCTCAAGGACGCCAGCGCCTACAACATCCAGTTCCGCGGCGCGCGGCCGGTGCTGATCGACACACTGTCGTTCGAGATCCGCGAGCAGGGCACGCCGTGGATCGCGTATCGGCAGTTTTGCCAGCACTTCCTTGCGCCGCTGGCGCTGCAGGCCATGGTGGACGTGCGGCTCGGCTTGCTGCTGCGGCAATATGTGGATGGCATCCCGCTCGACCTCGCGTCCACGCTGCTGCCCGGACGTACCAAGCTCTCGATGTGGGCGCAGTTCCACATCCACCTGCACGCCAAGAGCATCGCGAGGCACGCGGCGACCACCGGCCGCAGCGCCGATGACGCCAAGGCGCGCGCGGCGAGCGTGTCAGAGCGCGGGCTCGCCGGGTTGGTGCTCAATCTGCAGTCGGCGGTGCGTGCGCTGACCTGGCGTCCACCCGGTACGGAGTGGGGCGCCTACGAGGAGACGCTGGGCTACGAGGACGCCGACCGGAAGGCAAAGCACGCCGTGGTGCAGGAGATGGTCGCGGCCAGCGGCGCGCGCACGGTGCTCGACCTTGGCGCAAATGCGGGCGAGTACTCGCGCGTGGCACGCGCGGGCGGCGCGTCCTTCGTGGTCGCCGCCGACGGCGACCCGGTGGCCGTGGAGCGCCACGTGCAGCGCCTCGAGCGCGAGCACGATGCCGGCGTGCTGCCGCTATGGATGGACCTCGCCAATCCCAGTCCGTCGCAGGGCTGGGATCATCGTGAATGGCCGTCGCTGGCGGACCGCGGGCCCTTCGACGCCGTGATGGCCCTGGCGCTGGTGCATCATCTCGCCATCGGGAACAACGTGCCGCTGCCGGGCGTGGCCGCGATGCTCGCGCGGCTCGGACGCGAGGTCATCGTGGAGTGGGTGCCGAAGGCGGACCCGCAGGTGCAGCGGCTGCTCAGTGCCCGCGAGGACATCTTCGCGGACTACACGGAGGAGGCATTCCGCGCGGCCTTCACCGCGCTGGGACTCCACGCGCGCGCCGCCACCCCCGTGGGAGCCAGCGGGCGCACGCTGTACCGGTTCGGTCCGTAGCAGGTGCGTACCGCACCGTACCCGTTCTTGGTGGCGGCCTGGTTTGCGGTTGTCCAATGGCGGCAGGGCGGTCCCGTCGGTCTCGGCCGGCTCGGGGATCTTCTGGCCTCGGTCGCGGCTGCACTCGTCGTCGCGGCGCTGGGCACGGTCCTTGGGCGGTTGATTGCCCGAGCGGCGGAGGCCCGCGGCCTGGTGGCGCTGGTCGTGGTCGCCTGGGGAGCGCTGTTCGCCTCCTTCAGCGCGTATGCAGTGCTGCTTGGACTTCGCCTGCCGATCGGCGACAGCGTGCTTGCGTGGACGGCTGCCTGTGGGCTGGGGGTGCTGCTCGCCCGTCGCCTGACGGTCGGGGAACGTTTCACGCGTGCGCTGACAATCGGCTCCGCACTGCTGCTCGGGTTTCAGGTCCTTGGCCTCGCGTCGGGAACCGGGGCCACTGAGCGCGATGCCTGGCGTGGTCCTGGCCGCGCGGCGGGGCGACCGGACATCTACCTGTTCATACTCGACAAGTACTCCGCGTCGCATTGGCTGGCCGCGGAATACGGCGTCGACAACCGGGACTTCGAGGACTCGCTCCGCCAGCTGGGCTTCGTCCTGCCGGCCGCCGCCCGCACGAACTATCCGCACACGAGCCTGGTCCTGGCCACGTTGTTGGACGGCGCTCCGGTGCACGAAACCATCGGTGATTCGACGGCACGGTGGGCGGCCGTCTATGCGCGCATCGAGCAGGCGGCGATGGTGGCCGCACTGCAGGAACGCGGATACCGGTTCGCATTCTTCCCCACGACGTTCCACGCCACGGCGCGTCAGCCGCGGGCGGACATGGTGCTGAGCGAGAGCGGGGCCCGCCGCGCCACGCCGCTCCACAGCTGGCGCGCCCACGCACCCGTCGACGCACTGTTGTCCCTGCGCTGCGGACGCCGCGGGTGCCAGGCAGAGGCCGGGGAGCGGCTACCGACCTTCCCGTATCCGCTCGAACGCGCCTCCGCCATCCAATGGAAGTTCGACGCCGTGCAGACGCTGCCGGACAGCAGCGGGCCGGTGTTTGCCGTGCTGCACGCCCTGCTCCCGCATGAACCGTATCAGTTTGATGCCAACTGCGGCCCCCGGGAACCGTGGTGGCCTACGCGCGATGCAACTGCCGATTCGGCGATTCGCGCTGCGTATGCGGCGCAGGTGCGCTGTGCCAATCGGCTCGTGCTCGCTGCCGTGCGCGAGATCATTCGGCGGTCGGACGTGCCGCCCGTCATCCTGATTCAGTCGGATCACGGACACGGACGTCTGACCGAGGATGCCATGAGCGGTCGCACCATCCCGCTGGTGGAACTCCCCGCCGAGCGGTTGCGCGAGCGTCTCGAGGTCTTCGCCGCCTACCGCGTACCCGGGCATGCGGGGCTCTTCCCCGACGACATGACCCCCGCCAGCGTGCTCCCGCGAACCCTGAACGCAGTCTTCGACGCCGCGATTCCCGTGCCGTCGGACCGCACCTGGTGGGTAGACGCCTTTGCGCACCCCCTCCGCGTCACCTCGCTCTCGCTTGACACCATCACCATCAGCAGAGGTGCACCGCCATCGCCTTGAAGCTCGCCACCACGGCGAGTCCTGGCTGCAGCGCGAGTTCGGTGGCCGATCGTGTGGTCAATGCGGCCACCAGCGGGACGCCACGCACCTCGACCGTCACGCGCGTCAGCGCACCCAGCGTGACAATCTCCACCACGCGGCCCGCGAAGCGATTCCGTGCCGAATCGTGGCGCTGGTCCCGGGCGATGGTGATCTCCTCGGCACGGATCACCGCGTGTCCCGCCCCGGCCGCGAACTCGCCGACAGCGTAGAGCGTCAGGCCCTCCGTCTCGAAGGCGAAGGCGCGATGCCCGCGGGCGAACATCGTGGGCTCACCGTCCACCCAGTCGGGTGAGGCCTCGCCGAGGTCGCGCGCCGTGCCGGCAAGCACGTTCTCGGCGCCCAGGAACTCCGCCACATACGGGGACGCCGGGCGCCGAAACACCTCGGCCGGCGTGCCCTGCTGCAGCACGCGCCCGGCGTCGAGCAGGACGGCACGGTCGCCAAGCATGCCGGCCTCGGCGAAGTCGTGCGTGACCTGGAGGGTCGTGAGACCCCAGCTGCGGTGCAGGTCGCGGACTTCCCGCCGCCCGACGGCGGCCCCGGCCGGCTCGCGCGCCCAAAACCGGTGCGCGAGGCCCCGCGCCCC
>JAYQOZ010000006.1:0-20461 GCA_038145035.1 Gemmatimonadaceae bacterium
GGACTACGGGGTGGGGGTCCGGACAGTTTCAGCGGGCCTGCAGCGACGGAGGACGGAAGACGAGCGGGGGGAGAGCTTACCGAACAAATACCGAACATTTCAACTTCGTCCCATCATCTCGCTCCGACGTCATTCCCGTAAGTGCTCCAACGCCTCCCGCAACTCATGCCGGGCGCGGTGGATGTAGGTCTTGACCGTCCCCAGGGGGAGGTCGAGGGTGGAAGCGATTTCCTCGTAGCTCCTGCCCTCGACGTGGCGGAGCATGATGCAGTTTCGATATTCGGGGCGAAGCTTGGCGATGGCCTGCTCGATGGCGGCGCCGAGCTCGCGGGAGGCCAGCTCGTCCAGCGGGGACTCGGCCTGGTCGGCGAGCTCGAAGGAGGTGGATTCCACCTCGGTGGCCGTGGAGGCGTGGGGCGAGCCGTCCATGGAGACCGTGTCCAGCTGTCGCCGGCGTAGGTGATCGATGGCGACATTGTTGGCGATCTTGAACAGCCAGCTCGAGAACTTGAACTCGGGCCGGTACTTGTCGAGGTGGTTCAGGACCTTGATGAAGGCATCCTGCGCCAGGTCCTCGGCGGCGGCGCTGTCGCGCACCATCCGGTAGATGAGCGAAAATACCGGACGCTCGTAGCGGCGGATCAGCTCGCGGAACGCGGGTTCGCGTCCCCGCTGCGCCAGCACGACGACTTCGGCATCGGGGAGGTTCGGGAGGTCGAGCGCGGGGCGTGGCATTCGCTCCGTCAAACTTGCCCGTGGGAATCGCCGCGGGCAACTTTGGTGGCTATGACGACAGCGCTCGACCACGAGGCGCGGGAGGCCGAGGCCGCCGCGTCGAACGTGTCGGCGGCAGGCAAGCGTACGTATGTGCAGCGGATCTTCTCGGAGATTGCGCCCCGCTATGACCTCCTGAACCGACTGCTTTCGCTGGGTATCGACCGCCGCTGGCGGAAGGTGGCCCTGCGTCACCTCGCCTGGACATCGGCGCCGACGGGGACATATCTCGACCTCTGTGCGGGCACCCTCGACGTCGGCGCGACGCTCGCGGGGCTGCAGGGCTTCGGCGGGCACATCGTGGGGGCCGACTTCGCGCAGCCCATGCTCGCCGCCGGCGTGGGCAAGGCGCCGGCCTCCGTGCTGCAGCCTGTGGTGGCCGATGCGCTGGCGCTGCCCGTGCGCGACGAGGCCTTCGACGGGGCCATCGTCGCCTTCGGCATCCGTAACGTCGCCGACCTCGACGCGGGGCTGACCGAGCTGCGGCGAACCCTCAGGCCGGGTGCGCGGTTTGTCATCCTGGAGTTCTCGACCCCGCGCGTGCCGCTGGTACGCGCCGCCTACCTGTTCTACTTCCATCGCATCCTGCCGCTGATTGGCCGGCTGATCAGCGGACACAGGACCGCATACACCTACTTGCCGCGCTCCGTGGCGAATTTCCCCGAGACCGACGTGCTGGCCGCCGCGATGACGCGCGCAGGCTTCCGCGACGTACAATGGGAGTCGCTGACCTTCGGAATCGCGGCGGTGCACGTGGGGACCAAGTAACGTGACGCTCGACACGCTCCAGCAGTTCATCGCCGCCATCGAGGCGCGCGGCGAGCTCCGCCGCATCACGCAGCCCGTGAAGGTGGATCTCGAGATGTGCGAGATCAGCGACCGGGTGATGAAGATGCCGGGTGGCGGTCCGGCCCTGCTGTTCGAGAAGCCCATCCTGCGCGACGGCAGCGTCTCGCAGTTTCCGGTGGCCATCAATCTGTTCGGCTCGATGACGCGCATGGCGCTGGCGCTGGGCGTGAACGCGCTCGACGAGCACGGCGACCGGATCACCAAGTTGCTGGACCTCAAGGTGCCGGAGGGCTTCCTCGGCAAGCTGCAGCTGCTGCCGCGGCTGATGGAGGTCGCCAAGTTCCCGCCGCGCATGGCCTCGGGGACGCCGGCCTGCCAGGAGATTGTCTGGAAGGGCGACGAGATCGATCTCGACCGGATCCCGGTCCTCACGACCTGGCCCGAGGATGGCGGTCCGTTCATCACGATGACCGCCGTGGTCTCCAAGGATCCGCAGCGAGGCATCCGCAACGTCGGGATGTACCGCGTGCAGCAGCTTGGCAAGCGGCACGTGGCCATGCACTGGCAGCGCCACAAGACCGGCGCCGCGCACTGGCGCGAGATGGCGGAGAAGGGCGAGCGGATGCCGGTGTGCATCGTCGTCGGCGCCGACCCGGCCTCGATGTACTCGGCCAGCGCGCCGCTTCCGCCCAACATCGACGAGTTCATCTTCGCGGGGTTCCTGCGTCGTGCGCCGGTGAAGCTCACCAAGGCCGTGACCTGCGACCTCGAGGTACCCGCCGACGCCGAGTTCGTGATCGAGGGCTACATCGATCCCAAGGAGGCGCTGGTGGTGGAGGGCCCCTTCGGCGACCACACCGGCTACTACTCGGAGGCGGACCGCTATCCGCGCGTGCACGTCACCGCGGTGACGATGCGCAGGAACCCCGTGTACTGCGCCACCATCGTCGGCCGCCCGCCGATGGAGGACTTCTACCTCGGCCACGCCACCGAGCGGATCTTCCTGCCCCTGCTCAAGCTCACCACGCCCGAGATCGTGGACTACCACATGCCGGCCGAGGGCATCTTCCACAACCTCGTGTTCGTGAGCATCAGGAAGCACTATCCGGGCCAGGCATGGAAGGTGATGAACGCGCTCTGGGGTGCGGGGCTGATGTCGCTGGCGAAGGTGCTCGTAGTCGTCGATGACTGGGTGAACGTGCGCAACCCGCAGGAGGCCTGGTGGGTGGCGCTGAACAACATCGATCCCGAGCGCGACACGCGCTTCACGATGGGGCCGGTGGACGTGCTCGATCACTCGAGCCGTGCGTTCACGTATGGGTCGAAGATGGGCATCGACGGCACCAGGAAATGGCCCGAGGAGGGCTTCACGCGCGACTGGCCGAAGGTGATCGAGATGGATGCCGAGACCAAGGCCAGGGTGGACGCAATGTGGCCGGCGCTGGGCCTGGGGTCGAAGCCGTGAGCAAGGCCGAGGCCCTGACGTCCGGACCACGCGAGGGGCAGACCTTCGGGGGGGAGTCACGGCTGGCGCGCTGGATGAGCTTCGTGAAGCTCCCGCACACCGTGTTCGCGCTGCCGTTTGCGCTGGTGGGCGTGACGCTGGCATCAAGGCTCGCGCCGATCGATGTCGGCACCGTGGGCTGGGTGGTGCTGGCCTTCACGTCGGCGCGCTGGGTGGCGATGGCGGTGAACCGGATCGTGGACCGCGAGTTCGACGCGCGAAATCCGCGCACCGCGCAGCGGGAGATCCCGCGCGGGGCGATCCAGGTGCGTGATGCCTGGCTCACGGTCGTCGTGGCGGCCGCGCTGTTTGTCTGGGCGGCGGCGCAGCTGAACCCGCTCTGCCTGTACCTCTCGCCGGTCGCCCTGCTCTGGGTCTGCTTCTATTCGTTCACCAAGCGCTTTACCCGCTACGCACACCTGGTGCTGGGACTCGGGCTCGCCATTGCGCCGGTGGGTGGCTACCTCGCCGTGACCGGCGCCTGGAGTTCGCCCTGGTGGATGCTCATCGCGCTCACGGTCGCCGTGATGACCTGGTCGGGCGGCTTCGACGTGCTGTATGCCCTGCCGGACATCGAGTTCGACCGCTCGCAGGGCCTGCATTCGATTCCCGCGGCGCTGGGCGTGCCGCGCGCGATCATGATTGCCCGCGTCCTGCACGCGGCCACGGTGCTGGCGCTGGGCGCCACGGTCTGGGTGACGGGCGGCAGCTGGCTGGCCTGGGCCGGCGTCGCGACGGCCGCCGTGTTGCTGGCGTATGAGCATTCCCTCGTGCGGGTGGACGATCTCTCGAAGCTCGACGCGGCCTTCTTCACCATGAACGGCGTGATATCAATGACCTTCCTCGGTTGGATCCTGCTGGACCGGGTGCTGCTCCCGTGACGCGCCCCCTCCTCGCCGACGCGCCGATCGTCCTCGCCATCACCGGCGCGTCGGGCGCGCCCTACGGCATCCGCCTGCTTGAGCAGCTGCTGGTGGCGGAGCGTCGGGTGTCCCTGATCGTGAGCTCGCACGGTTTCCGGCTGCTGCATACGGAGAGCGACATCGCGGACCTTGGCGCCCTGCGCGCCGTGGTGGGCGCCGAGCGTTTTGACCGCTTCGTGACCGTGTACGATGACGGCGACCGTGGGGCGGCGCCGGCCTCTGGGTCGCACCTTGCCGGCGGCATGGTGATCTGCCCCTGCTCGATGGGGACGGTGGCGAGCATCGCGGCCGGCACCTCCCGCTCGCTGGTGGAGCGGGCGGCCGACGTGGCGCTCAAGGAGCGGCGCCCGCTGCTGATGGTCACGCGCGAGACGCCGCTGTCGCTGATCCACCTCGAGAACATGCGGCAGGTGACCCTGGCGGGTGCCACGGTGATGCCGGCGGCACCGGGCTTCTATCACCGGCCCAGCCGCATCGAGGACCTGGTGGACTTCATCGTGGCGCGGGCGCTGGACCATCTCGGCGTGCCGAACCAGCTGGCGCCGCGCTGGGGCGCACACGCGGACGAGGCCTGAGCCTCCATTGCCCATCCGCATCGGGCTGATTTCCGACACGCACGGGCTGCTGCGACCGCAGGTGCACGAGGTCTTCGCCGGCGTCTCGCAGATCCTCCATGCAGGTGACGTCTGCTCGGACACGATCCTTGACGAACTCGCGCTCATTGCGCCCGTGCAGGCCGTCTACGGTAACTGCGACGATCCCTGGATGCCGGGCCTGCACGAGGCGCTGGATCTCGAGGTCGGTGGTCTGCGGATTCACGTGCAGCACGGGCACGAGCTGGGGCGGCCGAAGCCGGCGACGGTGGCCGCCGCCTACGACGCGGACGTCTGCGTGTACGGACACACCCACGTGCAGGTTGTCGAGCGCGTCGACGGTCGCCTGATCGTCAATCCCGGCGCCGCGGGGCCGCGCCGCTTTGACCTCGAGCCCTGCGTGGCCATCCTCAGCATTGCCGACGGAGAGGCCGCGGCGGAGTTGCTGCCGCTCGCGTTCTGAGGCGGCCGCTCGGGCCAGCGGCCCTCAGGCGCTCTGTGCCGCCGTCCCGGTCGCGTGGAACGCCGCCGTGTGCTCCAACTCGGCGGGAAACTTCCGGAACCATCCGGCGATCAGCAGGACCTCGTCCACCTCGTGGCCGGGCACGCTGCGCTCGACAAGGCGCTCGCCCCGTGCCAGCTCCGCCACCCGCTTGTCGAGCATGGCACGAGCGGCGGCGTCCCGTGGGGCCGGCAGTTCATCGCGAATGCAGCCTCGGCGCACGATGTAGCTGCGGTCGTCGCCGCCGACGCCGGGCACCGTGTAGACGAACGACAGCGACTCGAGCGCGAAGCGCAGCCGCGTGAACTGCTCCCGGAGGGCCTCGAGCCGGCTCAGCTTATCGCGCCAGAAGGCCGCACGCTCGAAATCGAGCGCCTCGCTGGCCGACTCCATGCGGTCCCGCAGCAGCGTTATCGGCGCATCGTCGGCGCCCTCGAGGAACCCGCGGGCAGCCGCGAAGGCGGTGTCGTACTCGGCCTCGCGCACCGCGGCCACGCAGGGGCCGAGGCAGCGCCCGATCTCGTGACGGATGCAGCCCGGCGTCCGTGAGGGCAGCTGCGGGAACTCCACCTGGTCGGCGAAGAACATCGGCGTGTCGAGCGCGCAGTCGCGAAGCCCGAGCGCGTCGTTGAGCTCCCGGATGGCGTCCGCCAGCTGGACGGCGCCGCGGAACGGCCCGTAATACGTGCCGGATTCATCGTGGCCAGCGGCGCGCACCACCTGCAGTCGCGGCGCCGGCCCGCGCGAGATGCGCACGAAGGCGTGATACCGGGCGTCGCGCTTCATCGCGACGTTGTATCGCGGGCGCAGCTGCTTGATGAGCCGCAGCTCACGGACGAGCGCCGCAAACTCGCTGGGCTGGTGTTCCCAGGTCAGCGTCGCCGCTTCACGCAGGATCCGCGCGCCCTTGTCCCTCGGATACTTGGCGCGAAAGTAGCTCATGAGCCGCGTGCGCAGCGCCTTGGCCTTGCCCACGTAGATGACCTCGCCCTCGGCCGAGGTCATCCGATACACCCCGGGCACGTTGCGCGCCGTGTCCTTCACCACGGCGAGCATGTTGTCGATGCGCATCTCGACATCCTTGGGCGGCGCCAAGGGCCCGCGACGACGGCGGCGCGGGCTCACGCCGGGCGCTCGGCCGCGCGGCCCCTGAGGACCCGCGGCGTCAGCGCTGGCACCGTCGACACCAGACGGTGGAGCGTCCCTCGAGGCGATGTGTTTCGCTCAGCCGCGTATGACAGCGCGGGCAGGGCTCGCCACCCCTGCCATAGACCTGCAGTCGCGCCGCGAAGCCGCCGCGGCCACCGAAGGCGTCGCGGTAGTCGCGGAAGGTCGTACCGCGCAGCGCAATACTCTCCTGCAGGATCGCACGCAGGTCGGCCAGCAGTCGCCCGGCCTCGGCACGCGTGACCTGCGCGGCGCGCCGTGATGGCCGCACGCCCGCCGCGAAGCAGGCCTCGTTTGCATAGATGTTGCCAACGCCGGCGAGGCGGCGTTGGTCCATCAGCACGGATTTCACGGCGCGGTTCGACCCCCGAAGGATTCCCGAAAATCGCTCCGGAGTGAGGGCGGGGTCAAGCGGCTCGGGGCCGAGACCGGCGTCCCAGCGTGTGAACGCCTTCGCGTCCAGCAGCGCGACGGTGCCGAGTCGGCGCACGTCTCGGTATCGCAGGCTTCGGCCATCGGCGAGCGTGAATCGCAGGCAGTCGTAGTCGGAACCCGGCTGCGGTCCCAGGCCCACCAGGAGCGCGCCGGTAAAGCGCGGCGTCACGACCAGGTGGCCGGCGCCGCCGAAGTCCAGCACGATGCACTTGGCGCGGCGCGTCACCCCCAGGAGCGTGGCGCCGACCAACGTCCGCTCCAGCATCGCGGCGGTCCTGCCGGCCTCCACGGCAGGGAGTGCGCGCCCTCCAGCTGCCGGGGCGCGCAGCACGTCGCGGCGCAGCACCGTGACCGAACGCAGGACGGCGCCCCGGAGGGCGCCGTCGAGGTCTCGCGCAATCGTCTCGGTCTCTGGGAGCTCCGGCACGGACGGCGGTCAGCCCAGGCGCGCGAGTTCGCGCCAGCCGATGTCGCGCCGGAGCTGGCGGCCCGAAAACTGCACCGCGGCGGCAGTCTCGCGGCTCGCCGCCTGTGCGTCCGCGAGCGTGGCGGCTACCGCCGTCACGGCGAACACGCGTCCGCCGGCCGTGACCAGGGCGCCGTCGGCGCCGCGCCTGGTGCCCGCGTGGAAGATGGTGACGCCGGCGGGCGTCTGTGGCAGCGCAATGCGATCGCCGCCTCGCCCGCTGCCGGGATAGCCCTCCGCGGCCACCACCGTCGTGACGGCCGCACCATCGCGCCACGCAAGCGGCGCCACGCCCGCAAGGCCATGGCCCTCGGCAATGGCCTGCATCGGCGCCAGCAGCGACGATGCCAGCATCGGCAGGATGGCCTGCGTCTCGGGATCGCCGAAGCGGCAGTTGAACTCCACCACCTTCGGCCCCTCGGGCGTGAGCATGAGCCCGGCGTACAGCAGGCCGGTGAAGGCGCAGCCCTCGGCGCGCATGGCGGCAAGCGTCGGAAGCAGGATGGTTTCCGTGACCTGCCGCAGCAGTGCCGGCGTGGCGAGCGTCACCGGCGTGTAGGCGCCCATGCCGCCGGTGTTCGGCCCGGTGTCGCCCTCGCCGATGCGCTTGTGGTCCTGCGCGGCGAGCATCGGCAGCACGTGGGTGCCGTCAGTGAGCGCGAAGAGCGACAGCTCCTCGCCGGTCATGAACTCCTCGACCAGCACCTCGGCGCCGGCATCGCCGAACACCTTGGCATCGAGCATGTCGTCAATGGCCGTCTCGGCCTCGGCCAGCGTCTGTGCAACGATCACGCCTTTTCCGGCGGCAATGCCGCTGGCCTTCACCACCACCGGCGCGCCGAGCCGGCGCAGCTCGGCTTTCGCCTCGGGAATCGTCGTGAAGCTTCGCGCCGATGCCGTCGGTACGCCGGCCCGGCGCATCAGCTCCTTGGCGAAGCGCTTGGAGGTCTCGATGCGCGCCGCCGCCGCGGTGGGGCCGAACACCGCGCGACCTGCCTCGCGGAAGCGATCGACGATGCCGAGGGAAAGCGGCGCCTCGGGACCGACCACGGTGAACGTCACCCGCTCGCGTTCAGCGAGGGCCAGCAGGCCGTTGATGTCGGTGGCCGACACCGCCTCGCAGCGGCCGAGCTCGGCGATGCCGGGATTTCCAGGGGCCGCGATGATCTCGGCGCTGGGGGCGTCCTGCCTCAGCTTCCAGGCGAGGGCGTGTTCACGTCCCCCGCCGCCGACGATCAGGATCTTCACCGACTCGCGCCTCGCACGGCATCGGTGAAGGCATCCTTGGCCCGCTTCACGGTTTCCCCGACCTTCTCCGCCGCCGCCTTGGCCTGGTTCGCGTAATACGATGCGCCGTGCATGATGTCGTCGCCGAGTCCGTCGCCCGGCGTCACGTCGGCACGCCGCAGGTACTCGCCGGCGAGGATGCGGGCGTACTCGCCGCTGGCCGTCCAGCGCTGCAGCTCGCCGGCGCGGATGGTCGCGAAGGGATGGGTGCGAAAGGCGGTGTTGATGGCCTTGAGCACGGTGTCCCAGGCGGAGTCGTCCATTTCGTACTCGCGGCTCTGTTCCTTGAAGGCCTCGAGGCTGAGCGTATCGCCGAACTCACGGCCGCCGGCGAGCTTCATGAGCGTGGTGAGCACGAGATCCGGGTCCTGCACGCCGAGCAGCGCGGCGCGGTCGCAGGAGAGCTCGCTCTTGCGGTACCACTCGAGGATGGCGAGCTGGAACGGCAGGATGGCGACGCCGGCGAGGAAGGGCAGGTTGCCCACGCCGAGCATCAGGATGATCTGCGCGATGGTGCGGTAGGTGACGTGCCCGCTCATCACATGCCCCAGCTCATGCGCGAGGATGGAGCGGAGCTCCTCCTGCGTGAGGTGCTCGATGGCCGCCGAGTTGATGACCACGAAGGGCTCGCCGAAACCCACGGCGCCGGCATTCACGTTCGGTGAGGCGGTGACGAAGAGCTGCGGCCGCGTCTTCCAGTCCAGCGTCTCGAGCACCTCGGTCCAGAGGGCGTCGAGCTGCGGGCGCTGGGCGGGGCCCACGCGCACGGCACTGGCGGTGAACAGGTGGCGCACGCCGCGCTCACCGAAGGCCTTGGCGAAGGCGTTCACGGCGCCGTCGAAGCCGGGCAGGGCACGCATCGCGGCGAGCGCGGCGCGGTCCGCCGGATGCTCCCAGCCCTGCGGAGCGATGTCGGTGAGGATGGTGCGGGCCATCGGAGCCTCCTCCGGGGTCAGAGCCCCTTGAATGCCTGCTCAAGGTCCTCGAGCAGGTCCTGCGGGTCCTCAACGCCGCATGAGAAGCGGAGCAGGCCGTCCGTAATGCCGATCTCCGCGCGGCGTGCCGGGTCCACCGAGGCGTGCGTCATCCCCGCCGGCTGGCATACCAACGATTCAACGCCGCCCAAGGATTCGGCCAGCGTGAAGACCTTGAGCCGGGTGACGACCTGGTTGGCATTGGCCTTGGAGCCGGTTTCCACCGAGACCATGCCGCCGAAGCCCTGCATCTGGCGCTTGGCGAGCTCGTGCTGCGGGTGCGACGCGAGGCCCGGGTAGAACACCCGCTCGGCGCCCACGCGCTTGGCGAGCCAGTCGGCGATCTGGCGTCCGTTCGAGTCGTGCTGGCGCATACGGAGGGCCAGGGTCTTGGTGCCGCGGAGGGTGAGCCAGGCGTCCATGGGGCCGGGGACCGCGCCTGCGGAATTGGCAATGAACTGGATCTTGGCGGCGAGCTCGTCGTTGTTGGCAACGGCGACGCCGCCGATGAGGTCCGAGTGGCCGTTGAGGTACTTGGTGCTGGAGTGCCAGACGATGTCGGCGCCGAGCGTCAGCGGCAGCTGCAGCACCGGCGTGGCGAAGGTGTTGTCCACGATGGTGAGCGCCCCGTGCTGCCTGGCGATGTCCGCGGCGGCCCTGATGTCCGCCAGCTGCATCAGCGGGTTGGTGGGCGTCTCGAGCATCACGGCGACGGTGTTCCCCTGCATGGCGTCGGCGATGTGCTGCGGGTCGCGCATGTCCACCCAGCTGAACGACAGGCCAAAGTGCTGCAGCAGCTTGTCGAAGAGGCGGAAGGTGCCGCCGTACACGTTCGCGCCGATGACGATGTGGTCACCGGACTTGAACAGCATCATCAGCGAATTGAGGCAGCCCATCCCGGAGGAGAAGGCGAAGCCGTGCTGGGCGCCCTCGAGGGCCGCGACGTTGCGCTCCAGCGCCTCGCGGGTGGGGTTCTTGCCTCGGGCGTACTCGTAGCCCTTGTTGACCCCCAGCGCTTCCTGCGCGTAGGTCGAGGTCTGGTAGATGGGCGGCATGATGGCGCCCGAGGTGGGGTCGGGGCGCTGGCCGGCGTGGATGGCGCGCGTGGCGAGGCGCGTGGCGAGGTCTTCGGGGAAGATCTTGGTCATGGCCATAATCTAGCCACGACGTGCGACGATGGCGTCCCGCGCCGCTATGGCGCCGGCGTCGCCCAGAAGCTGCCGCGCATCCTGATGGTCCCCCCGAAGCCGAGGATCGACTTGGCCTCGATGGAGAAGGTGCCGAGCAACTTGTCCGGGGTGGATTCGAGCACCTCGAAGCTGCCCGAGACGGCCCTGTACTGCGACTGCGGCTGCCCGGACGCGTCCAGGAGGCTGACCGTCGCCTCCACTGGACGCGCCGCGCTCGCGGTGTCGAGCGTGAAGGATCCGACGGTCCAGTCGTAGGGAAGCCCGTTGATGTCGTCGGCGTACATGGTGATGCCGAAGCGATTCACCGGCGCGCTCAGGACGAGGTAGCGACCGCCAGGCGCCAGTGCCGACGTGTTGAGGTAGGCCTCTCCGGAAAAGTGCGAGATGCCACCGCCGTACAGGGCAATGTTGAAGCGGCTGGGCTCAGAGACGAAATCGAGCGGGGGCTCCGCCGGCGGCTTGCAGGACGCGCCGGCCGCCACGAAGACCGTGACTGCCCACCAGGTCCGCCACATCCGCCGTCCCATGTTCGCTCTCCGGTTGCAGGTCACTTCCTCGCGCCGATGAAATCTGTGCGACCGGCGGATTCGGCGGCAGTCATCACCGGGCCGGCGTGGCCCAGAAGCTGCCGCACACGCGGATCCGGTCAGTGGCGCCCCCTTCGAGGCACCAGGCATCGATCTTGAAGCGCGCGAGGATCTTCGTGGGCGTGGACGCAAGGATCCCGGGGGGGGGCCACCGAGTGCACCGAAGTAGGCCTCGGGGACGCTGCTGACCGCGGCGAGCCGTCCGCCCTCATCCAGGCGAATCCGATGTTGCGGGCGCGCCGGCGGGCCAGGTCCACGGAAACCACGACGGAGCACTAACGTTCAGCCATGCCTGATTCGCTCCCGGACGTGCTCGCGGATGCCCTGGGCCGGCTCGAGACGCCGGCGCTGCTGCTCGACCTGGACCGGCTGGACGCCAACCTGGCGCGCCTCTCGGCGCACCTCGGACGGCTCGGCGTCCCGTTGCGGCCGCACGTGAAGACCGCCAAGAGCATCCCGGTCGTGCGTCGAGCAATCGCCGGCCAGCCGGGAGGTGTCACGGTGTCCACGCTGCGCGAGGCGGAGGCCTGCCTCGAGGCGGGCATCAGGGACCAGCTGTATGCAGTCGGCATCGCGCCGCAGAAGCTGCCGCACGTGGCCGACCTGCGCGCCCGAGGCGCGGCGCTCACGGTGATTCTCGATTCGGTGGCGGCGGCCGCGGCCCTGCGCAGCTTCGCGGATGCCCGGGCGATCGAGCTGCCGGCGCTGATCGAGCTCGACAGCGACGGGCACCGGGCGGGCGTGCCTCCGGAGTCGGCGCGGCTGCTCGAGGTGGCGGCGGCGCTCGGCCCACAGCTCCGCGGCGTGGTCACGCACGCCGGGGAGTCCTACGCGTGCACGACGGTGGAGGCGAAGGTCGCGATGGCGGAACGGGAGCGCGCGGCGGCGGTCCGTGCGGCGACGCGCCTGCGGGACGCGGGCTTTCGCTGTGACACCGTGAGCGTGGGCTCCACGCCGACGGCGCTGTACGCCGAGCGGCTCGATGGGGTGACCGAGGTGCGCGCGGGCGTGCACATGTTCATGGACCTGGTGATGGCCGGCATCGGCGTCTGCAGCAGCGACGACATTGCGCTCTCCGTCCTGACGACGGTGATCGGGCATCAGGACGAGAAAGGGTGGATCCTGGTGGATGCCGGCTGGATGGCACTGTCGCGCGACCGCGGCACGGCGGCCCAGGCCGTGGACCAGGGCTACGGCGCGGTCTGTGACATCGATGGTCGGCTGCTCGGCGACCTGATCGTGACGGCGGTCAATCAGGAGCACGGCATCATCGCCAGTCGCAGCGGGGCGAAGGTGGACCTCGCGGGGTATCCCATCGGCACGTCGCTGCGCGTGCTGCCGAATCACGCCTGCGCCACGGCGGCTCAGTTCGACACGTATCATCTGCTGGCCGGCGCAGCGCTGCGGTCCGAACGCTGGGCCCGTTTCAATCACTGGTAGCCTTCACTCCTTTCCAAGCCCATCCCATGCGTCGCCTGATCGCCGCCCTGTTCCTGGCCACCGCCAGCCTCACGCACCCTGCGGCAGCGCAGGAGCGAGCCGCCGTCACGGTCCCGGCCGACACGGGCGTCGAGATTCGCATGCGCGATGGCTCCGTGCTGTACGGTCGCGTGGTGGCGCAGGACGCCAACATCGTGACGCTGGTGACGGCCGCCGGCGCGCGGCTGGACCTGCCGCGGGGGCAGATCCTAAGCGCGCGCGTCACGGGTGTCGCGCGTGAGGACGGGTCGTACTGGCCCGACGACCCGAATGCAACGCGCCTGATGTTCACCAGTACCGCCCGGCCGTTGGCGCGGGGACAGGGTTATGTCTCCAGCTACTTCCTGTTCTTCCCGATGCTGGCCTACGGCGTCACGGACCGGTTCACGCTGGCTGGCGGGACGCCGGTGATTCCGGGCCTGATCGGCCGCATCGTCTACCTCGCGCCAAAGCTTACGCTGATCGAGCGGGAGAAGCTCTCGTTCGCCGTCGGGGCGCTCGGATTCTTTGCCCCGGAGGACGTGGCTGCGGGTTCCGTGGGCATCGCGTACGGCGCAGCCACCTATGGCAGCCGCGACCGGGCGCTGACCTTCGGCGCCGGCTGGGGCTACCTGGCGGCCTCCGGGACCTCCGACCTCTCCAACCGCCCGATGTTCGTGCTCGGCGGCGAGACCCGAACCGGCCGTGGAGTGAAGCTGATCACCGAGAACTGGCTTGGCTTCGACGACGGCGTCTCCGGCCTGGGCTCGGCGGGCATCCGTTTCATCGGTCAGCGGTTCTCGTCCGACCTCGGCCTCGGGGGCGCCATCGGGGTCGAGTCGGGCTGCTGCTTCCCGCTGGTGAACGTGGTCTGGACGTTCGGACAGCAGGGTCGGTAGCGCCGCGCACCTTCCGCGGCATCGGCGCGTTGACTCCGGATGCGGCACCTGCTCATCGTCCTGGGAGACCAACTCAACCGCGATAGCGCCGTCTTCGACGGCGCCGACCCCGCGCAGGACGTGGTGTGGATGGCCGAGGTGGCCGAGGAGTCCTCGCGAGTGTGGTCCTCCAAGCCGCGCAGCGCGCTGTTCCTGAGCGCCATGCGGCACTTCCGCATCGACTGCGAGGCGGCGGGCTGGCGCCTGCAATATCACGCGCTCGACGACGTGGGGAACACTGGGACACTGATGGGCGAGCTGCGGCGCGCGGTCGATGCCCTGCGACCGACCGGTCTCGTGGCCGTCGAGCCCGGCGAGTGGCGCCTCCGCGCGGCGCTGGAGGAGACGGCGCAGGCGCTGGGCCTGCCGCTGGACATCCGCGAGGATCGGCACTTCCTGTCCAGCGTCGAGGACTTCCGCCGCCACGCCAAGGGCCGCAAACAGCTGCGGATGGAGTTCTTCTATCGCGAGATGCGTCGCCGGCACGAGGTGCTGCTCGATGCGTCGGGTGCGCCGGAGGGCGGCGCCTGGAACTATGACGCCGAGAACCGCGGGAGTTTCGGGAAGCAGGGGCCCGGACTGCTGCCCGCGCCGCGGCGCTTCGAGCCCGACGCCACGACGCGTGAGGTGCTCGCGCTCGTGGACCGCGTGTTCCCCGGGCATCCGGGCAGGCTGGCCGCGTTCGACTGGCCGGTGACGGCAGCGGAGGCCCGCGAGGCGCTGGACGACTTCCTGGCGCATCGCCTGCCGGCATTCGGCCGCTATCAGGATGCGATGTGGACCGGGCAGCCCTGGCTCTACCACTCGCGGCTCTCTGCGGCCATGAACCTCAAGCTCCTCGATCCCCGAGAGGTGATTGCGGCCACCGAGCGCGCGTATCGCGAGCGGCGCGTGCCGCTCGAGGCCGCCGAGGGATTCATCCGACAGATCCTCGGCTGGCGCGAGTTCGTGCGCGGGGTCTACTGGCTACTGATGCCGGAATACCTCGGGCGGAACGTGATGGACGCGCACGAGGCGCTGCCAGCCTTCTACTGGAACGCCGAGGTCCCCATGGCCTGCCTGCAGGACGCGATCGGGCAGACGCTGGAGCTCGGCTACGCGCACCACATCCAGCGCCTGATGGTCACGGGTCTCTACGCGTTGCTGCTGGGCGTGGACCCGGCTGCGCTGCACGCCTGGTATCTCGCCGTGTACGTGGACGCCGTGGAATGGGTGGAGCTGCCGAACACGCTGGGGATGTCGCAGTACGCCGATGGCGGCGTGATGGCCTCCAAGCCCTACGTCGCCTCGGGCAAGTACATCCAGCGGATGAGCGATCACTGTACTGGATGTCGCTTCGATCCCGCCAGGTCCACCGGCGACGACGCCTGCCCGTTCACGACGCTGTACTGGGACTACCTGCTGCGGCACGAGAGGGCGCTGCGCGGCAACCAGCGGATGGGGATGCAGCTGCGGAACCTGCAGCGCCTCGATGCGACGGCCCGCAGGGCCATTCAGGCACGCGCGGCCGCGATTCGTGCGCACGGCGGCGTCCCGCCGGACGTTGCGTAGGCCGGACCTGCGGACGTCGTTCGGCGGCTGACCCGGTCTCCGGCATCCGGCTGGCGCGGCAGTCCGGGAGGCCCCACGTGAGACGGTCAGCGAGAGGGCGTGGGCACGCCGATCCAGGGGCCCAGCGTCTCGCGCACGCGCCGCCACGCGGTGCCCACGGCCCATCCCGCCATCGCCGCGATTTCCTCCAGGCTTGGATCCGCGTGCTCACCCAGCGAGCGCAGGATGCGGCTGCGCATCCGCATCACCAACGGGGTGCCGACCATGATGGCGTTGAAGTGACCGTCATAGCGGGGCCCGATGCCCTCGATGAGCGCCGCCGTGCGCGCGAAGTACACGAGATCGCGCGGCAGGATCACCGGGAAGTCGTACAGCGAGGCCATCACCCGGTCGGCGAGCATCGTCTCGAGGCGCTCCTGCGTGGTGCTGCGCTCGGTGCTGAGCGCCACCAGCACCGCGGCGAGCCGCAGGATCTCGGCGGGATCCGCGCCGGGCGCGACCAGCCCGAGCGTCCGGAAGCCCTCCGCGACGGCGGCGGGATCCTGCCGGATGGATGCGAACACGGTGCGGATGAGCGCGAGGCGTAGATGCATCGGCACGCGGACCATCATGCCGAAGTCGAGCAGCACCAGCCGCCCGTCCCGCGTCAGGAGCAGGTTGCCCGCGTGTGGGTCGGCGTGAAAGAGGCCGTCCACGAGCATCATCTGCACGTAAACCTCCATGACGAGGCCGGCGAGTCGCGTGGCATCGACGGACGCCGGTGCAAGCCGGTCCACCCGTTGCCCTTCGACGAACTCCAGCACCAGCACCCGCTGCCGGGTGAGCTCGTGCATCACCTCGGGGATCACGACGCGCGCGTTGTCGCGGAAGTTGCCGCGCACCTCGGTGGCGTACTCGGCCTCGAGCCGGAAATCCATCTCCTCGCCGATGCGCGTGGCGAACTCCTCCACCAACGCCTGGAAGCCGAGCACGTGCGGAACCGGCCAGCGGCGCGCCGCCCAGGCCGTGATGGCCCGGGCACTCGCCAGGTCACGGGCCACCGTGTGCTCCACCCCTGGCCGCAGCACCTTCACGGCCACGTCGCGTCCCTGCCAGCGCGCGCGATGCACCTGGCCCAGTGAGGCAGCCGCCACGGGCGTGCGGTCGATGGCGGCGAAGACCCGCTCCGGCTCCTGGCCGTACGCCTCGCGGATCTGCCGGGCGATGCCCTCCCAGGGCACCGGCGGAACCTGGTCCGTGAGCGTGGCCAGCGCCGAGAGATAGGGCTCGGGAATCAGGTCGGCGCGCGCCGAGAACACCTGGGCGAGCTTCACGAAAGTTGGGCCAAGCCCCGCAATGCGCGCCACGAGCCGGCGGGCCCGCCGCTGGTGGAATCCGGGGGCGCGCACGGCGGGCCGCCCGAACCACAGCCAGCGATGCCGGTCGCGGAGAATCGAGAGGATGAATGGCCCGAAGGCGAGGACGATGCGGAGCGTATGCATGCCGGTGCTACGTCACCTAACGCCTGGCAGGGCGAAACGGTGTCGGCGCAGCGCCTACCACCGGAGCGCGGTGACGGGGCCGGTCTCGAAGCGGCTTCGTCGGATGTCGTTCGGCTCGGGCATGCGGGTGGAACTGCGATCGAAGGCGCTGAAGCGGATGGCCACGGCGCGGTCGCCCGGCCCCCGGACGATCGGGACGCCGATGTCGAGGCGGTACGTCCGCTTGCCGCCCGACGGGTAGGCGCCCAGCAGCGAGAGGCCGACGGAGCCCATGCGCGGCGTGTTGACGCCGAAGGGCGCGTCGCCCGCCCAGAGCTGTCCGACGTCGGCGAACATGCCGATGGCGACATCGGCCGAGGCACCCTCGTCGGTCAGCAGCCAGCGGTCCTCGCGGCGCAGGACCACGCGCGAGGCCCCGGCGCGGGTGGAGTACGCGTGCCCGAGCACGCCTCCTCGATGATCGCGCATGGACAGCTGCACGGGCAGCGGATGGCCCTGCGTGGAACTGGCGAGCAGGGACCAGGTGCGGGTCTGTCGCGCCGAGCGGATGCGGTACCAGCTCGCCTCCGCGTGCGCCACGACGAACTCCCAGTCGCTGTCGCCGATGCCGCCATCGAGTCTGCCCTCGAAGTGCGCACGGGCTACGCCGTAGGATCGTTCGCCGCCGGCCCCCAGGAACAGGCTGACACCGAGCAGGTCGTTGCGCGGTCCGCCGACGCGTGGGCCCCCGCGCACCGAGACCTCGATGCCCGTGGCGATGTCCTGCTCGGCGCGCAGGGCGTCAAGGCGTCCGGCGCGGCGGAATCGCAGGGCCCGGACGGCGGCGAGTGCCGTGATGTGATGCGACTGGAATACGCCATATGTGGAATCGAGGTGGCCGTCGGTGACGGGCTGTAGCCCGGAGTCCGTGACGAACACGAGGCCCGTGTCGGCTTCACTGTAGGCGCCGAGCGCGAGGAGGCCCGCGAGGCCGATCAGGCCACGGCCGGGACGGCCGATGCGATGCATGACGCCGACCTGATACGCGCTGCGCTGCACCCGCGCCGATGCCGTTTCCTGCGCGTTGCGGTAGATGTCGTCGTATCGCTCCTCGGAACTGAGGTGCACGAGCACGGCATTCGCCTGCGCCTCGGCAAGGAACGGCAGCACGTAGTCGACGCTGCTGTGCCCTCCCCGCGGGGCGAAGGCACCGGAGAAGGACAGCGTGGCCGGGTGCCCGAAGACACCGGGCTGCACCGCGTCGGCCCCGATGCCGGAGCGATAGGCGCCACCGCGCTCGAGCGAACCGATCACCGTGCGGCCCTTGCCACGGTAGTCGAGCGTGCCGAGGCGAATCTCGTCGAGTTGGAGGCCAGCGAGTCCGCCGCCGACCACCAGTTCGAATTCGTTCACCACATCCACGCGGATGCGGACCCGCCCGGGTCCGGCCTCGAGGGGCGTGACGGCCGCCGAAGCGATGAAGCGCTGCAGGCGCAGCGACCGCTCGGAGTCGGCACGGTTCTGCTCGGTGCAGGTGCCGCCGACGCGCAGGCGGAGGTACGCGGCGATGACCCTGGTGTCGGCGTCGAGGCGGCGGCCTCGGCCCGCCGGGTCGCCTGCGGCACGCGCCTCCGCGTTCCGGCCGCGCGGGGACGGCGCGTAGCGGTAGATGTCGATGGCCGTGATCGTCTCGCCGTTGCAGGTAGCCAGCACGGGACCGGGCGCCGGCGCGATGACCGGGGGAGGGGCGTCGGGGACGAACACGGCCGGAAGTTCGCGCCCGGGCCGCCGGGGGAGCAAGACAGTCCGGCCTCGCGGCGCCATATTCCGCGCGTGCAGCCCACTCTCTGGCACCTGGCGGGGCCCCGTGACGCGGTGCCTCCGCTGTTTTCGGCCGCGGACCTCGCCGCGTTGCGGCAGTATGTCGAGACCCACGCGCGGGTGACGACGCCGCTGCGCCGCGCGAAGGGAATCGCGACGCGCATCGGCCTGCGCAACCTGCGCCTCAAGGACGAGACGGATCGCGACGCCCTGCCCTCGTTCAAGGTGCTCGGCGCGGGCTTTGCCATTGCGCAGCTGCTGGCCCGCGGCGCGCTGGCGCCGGGCGCGACCGTGGTCTGCGCGAGCGAGGGCAATCACGGACGTGCGGTGGCGCGCGCGGCGCGGCGGTCGGGCCTCAAGGCCCGTGTCTACGTGGGGGCGCGGGTGGCGGAGGAGCGCGCCGAGGCGATTGCACTGGAGGGCGCCGTGGTGGTGCGGGTCGCGGGTAGCTACGACGATGCCGTGCGTGCCGCGACGCGGGATGCGGCGACCGAGGGCGCCACCGTGGTGTCCGACACCAGCTGGGATGGCTACACGGAGATCCCGCGGCTCATCATGCTCGGCTACCTGCGGCTGATGGACGAGGCCGCGGCCAAGTGGAAGACGAAGGCACCGGACGTCGTTGTCGTGCCCGGCGGCGTCGGTGGACTCGCGGCGTCGGTCGCGAGCTGGTACGCGCTCAATCCGGATGTGCCGCGGGCCCGTCTCGTGGTGGTCGAGCCGCTCCGTGCGGCCTGCCTGCAGGCATCCGCGCGTGCCGGCGCGTGGACGGCGGTACCCGGTCCGCACGAGACCATCATGGGCGGCCTGCGCTGCGGCGAGCCCTCGCCGCTGGCCTGGCCGGCGGTGCAGGGCGGCTTTGACGCCTATGTGGCCATCGACGACGGCTGGGTGCGCGAGGCCATGCGGCTGCTGGCGCGTCCACCCGCCGAGGACCGTCCGGTTGCCGTCGGGGCCTCGGGCGCTGCGGGCGTCGGCGCATTGCTCGCGATGATGCAGGAGCCGGCCCTTGTGCCGCTCCGCGAGGCCCTGGGGCTCGGCCGGCGTACGCGGGCGCTCGCGCTGCTCACCGAGGGGGTGACGGAGCCGTCGCTGTACGAGGCCGTGGTAGGTGGCGGCGGCCGCGCACGGCAGCGCTAGCCACGGGATGAGCGCGCCGACATCGGGCGGGCCCTTGCCTTGGGGGCTAACCTTCCTCCCATGACCGCCGACACCGCCGCCTATCTCGCCATTGCCGTCGTGACGGGCGTGCCGCTGCTGGCCATCGCGGCGCTGGCGGGCCGGCCGCAGCCGCTCACGCGGCTGCTGCCCTGGCTGGTGGCCTTCGGCGCCGGTGCGCTGCTGGGCGCGGCGGTGTTTCATCTGCTACCGGAGGCGTACGGGCGGCATCCGTCGGTGGGCTTTGTGTCGCTGGCGGTGACGGCCGGCGCGGTCGGGAGCCTCTTCCTCGAGCGGCTGCTGCACCGCTTCCAGCACACCGCGCACGAAGCGCCGGCGGCCGAGCGCTCCATCAGCGCCTTCGACGATCCGTCCATGGTCGCGGTGAGCTTCGTGGCGGATGGCGTACACAACTTCGTCGATGGCGCGTTGATCGCGGCCGCATTCCTCGCAAACGAAGGGGCCGGCGTGGCGACGGCACTGGCCATGCTCGCGCACGAGCTGCCGCGTGAACTCGGGACCTTCGGCGTCTTCGTGCACTACGGTACGGCACCGCGGCGCGCGCTGCTGCTCACCGTCGCCACGGGTGCGCTGGCCTTCCTCGGGGCGGGCCTCACGCTCACCCTCGGTGAGGGGCCGGCGCGGGCGGCGGAACTGCTGATTCCCTTCGCGGCGGGCTCGTTCCTCTTCGTGGCCGGCGCGGTGATGCTCTCGCAGCTCAAGGCACAGCGCACCTACGACCTGCCGGTGCCGCAGCTGGCTGCCTTCGCGATCGCTTTCGCAATTTCGGCCCTCGCTGCCATCCTCGGCGGGCACTAGCGGCGGCGGGACAATGCGAAGCCCCCCGCCGCCGGGGGGGGGGGGGGGGGGGGGGGGGCCGGGGG
>JAYQOZ010000007.1:0-18977 GCA_038145035.1 Gemmatimonadaceae bacterium
TCGGCCAGCCGGACGAGTCCGACTACGAGGAGATCCCGCGCAAGGCGATGCAGTACGGCGCCGAGAAGGCGCGACTGGTGGAGTGCCGCCACGAGCTGGTGGCCGATGGCATCGCCGCCATCCAGAGCGGTGCGTTCCATGTGTCCACGGGCGGCCTGACCTACTTCAACACGACGCCGCTGGGCCGCGCCGTGACCGGCACCATGCTTGTCGCCGCAATGAAGGAGGACGACGTCAACATCTGGGGCGACGGCAGCACGTACAAGGGCAACGACATCGAGCGGTTCTACCGCTACGGCCTCCTCACGAACCCCAGCCTGCGCGTCTACAAGCCCTGGCTGGACCAGGCGTTCATCGACGAGCTCGGCGGGCGCAAGGAGATGTCCGAGTACCTCGTCGCCCACGGCTTCGCGTACAAGATGAGCGTGGAAAAGGCCTACTCCACGGATTCGAACATCCTCGGCGCCACCCACGAGGCCAAGGACCTGGAGTTTCTCGACAAGGGCGTGCACATCGTGCAGCCGATCATGGGCGTGCCGTTCTGGAAGGACGACGTGGCCGTGGCGCGCGAGACGGTGAGCATCCGCTTCGAGGAGGGCACGCCGGTCGCCATCAACGGCAAGGGCTTCGGTTCGCTACTCGACCTCTTCTACGAGGCCAACGCCATCGGTGGGCGGCACGGGCTCGGCATGAGCGACCAGATCGAGAACCGCATCATCGAGGCGAAGAGCCGCGGCATCTACGAGGCCCCGGGCATGGCCCTGTTGTTCATCGCCTACGAGCGCCTCGTGACGGGCATCCACAACGAGGACACGATCGAGCAGTACCGCCTGCACGGCCGCAAGCTCGGCCGGCTGCTCTACCAGGGGCGCTGGCTGGACCCGCAGGCCCTGATGCTGCGCGAGAGCGCCCAGCGCTGGGTGGCGCGCGCGGTGACCGGCGAGGTGACCCTCGAGCTGCGGCGTGGCAACGACTACTCGATCATGGATACCACGAGTCCTAACCTCACGTACAAGCCCGAACGGCTCACGATGGAGAAGGGCGAGGCGTTCTTCACCCCTGCCGACCGCATTGGCCAGCTCACGATGCGGAACCTCGACATCGTGGACACGCGGGAGAAGCTCGAGGTCTACACGAAGGCGGGCCTGCTGCGCGGTGGCGCCGGCCAGAGTGTGCCGCACCTCAAGGGCGCCAGCGACGACTGACGGCGGCGCCTACGGGTTGGTATTCGGATTGAACCCGGGGTCCGTGCCGGGATTGGTCCCCGGACTGCCCTGCCGGTACTCGCCCGTGAGCGGGTTGGCGGTGCTCGTCCACTGTGCCTCGCGCTCGGCGGCGCGACGCTCCCGCGAGGCCTGCGACTCGCGGGTGTGGATGTAGCGCTCGAAGAACTGGAACTCGGTATCGGTCTGGAAGATCGACCGAGGCCGCCGCGCCTCGCGCAGCTTGTAGGCGGTGTAGCTCCCGATGGCGAGGATCAGCGTCACCAGGAACGAGATCATGATGACCAGCGCCAGGATGGTACCGACGGTCACAGGCGTCCCTCGCGCTGAAGCTTGCCCCAGGTCATCTCGACGTTCTGCAGTTCGTCCACGGTGGCCATCAGTTTCGTCACGTCGATCACGGGAAAATAGAAGAAGCGCATGAAGAGCGCATAGGGCACGAGCTTCAGCTCCTCCTGCTCGGCTGATACACAGTACATGGCCGCAATCAAGTCGAGCAAGCTGAACAGGGAGAACCACCAGACGATATACGTGCCGAACTGCCCCTCGGCGATCGCCGTGACCGTGAACAGGCCGTTGATGATGATGTTCGCCGCCGGCATCAGGATGCCCTCGAAGATCATCATCACGAGGGAGAGCCAGACCCAGAGGCTGATCGGGTTCAGCAGGGCCAGCTTGCGCTTTCGCACGGCCTGCAGGATACCGCGGGTCCAGCGGTAGCGCTGCTTGATGAGGTCCAGTGTCTTCTCCGGCGCCTCCGTCCATGCCACCGCACGGTCCTCATAGACGATATGGTAGCCGATGGAGAGGATCTTCAGCGTGAGGTCGGCGTCCTCGGCGAAGGTGTCACGGTCGTAGCCGCCGACTTCCTGCAGCACCGAGCGCCGGAACACGCCGATGGGCCCCGGGATGATGTTCACCACGCGCACGAAGCCCTGCGCGCGCCGCGCCATATTGAGGCCCTCGATGTACTCGAGCGCCTGGAAGCGGGCGAGGTGCGTATCGCGGTTGATCACCTTCACATTGCCGGCCACGGCCGCCACGTGCGACTTGGCGAAGTGCGGCATCGCGGCCCGGAGCACCTGCGGCTCCAGCTTGGAGTCGCCATCCATGCAGAGCACGAAGTCGTGCCGCGCCAACGCGATGCCGGTGTTGAGCGCGCTGGCCTTGCCGCCGTTGGTCTTGCTCACGAGGCGGACGGTGACGTCGCCGTAGCGCCCCTCCAGCGGCGCCACGCGTTCGCGCGTGTCGTCGGAGCTGCCGTCGTCGACCACCAGGATCTCGTAGGCCGGATAGTCCATCTGCAGCAGGCTGCGGATGGCGGGCTCGATGACGAGGCCCTCGTTGTAGGCCGGCACGATGATCGTCACCGGCGGCCACATCACCTGTGCGGTGGCGTCCGTACGCGCGGTCTGCTCCACCTGGTGCAGGTAGCCCAGCCACATGAACGACAGGTAGCGCACCACGAGCCCCATCAGCACCAGCAGGCTCAGGATGAACGTGCCGGCGTACATCAGGCTGTCGGTGCGCCCGAGGATGCGCCAGGCGAGATACACGCCGCCCACCACCGCGGCGAGCAGCGTGGCAATGCCGAGTGCGAGTCGAAGGGCGTCCCGCAAGCTGCCGCCCATCAGGGCACCAGCCGGGCGCGAAGGCCGCCGAACGCCGCCGCGTAGGTGCCGGCGCGGTCCTGCCCGTAGCCGGCGTACAGCCCGATCTCGAGCGAGCCGCGACGCCAAGTGGCATCCCCGGTCATCGTGCCCTGGAGCGCGGACTGCAATCCCGAGGGACGCGCGGGCGCGGTCTCGCGAATCCACGCGTACGCCGGTGCGACACGTGCGCCGTACGACCAGCCCTGCGGCCGGTTCACGCGCAGGTCCAGGCCCACGCCCTGGGTCACGAAGGAAGAGGGTGACCAGTAGTCGACCGTGCCCTCGCCGAAGGTGGCGACGCTCGCGGTGTACAGCAGGCCCCAGGCCGGCGTCAGCGCATAACGCGCCGCGCCAGCTGCCACGCTGCGGCCATTGCCGTCACCCAGCGCCGTGTGGTCCACCTGCGCATACAGGTCCCAGCGCGGGCCGGGCTGTGCGCTCACGCTGCCGAGCAGCGTGCTGCCCGAGAGCATCGTATTCCCAGCGAGCGTCGCCGGCGCGCGCAGTGATTCGTACTGCGGTCCGTGGCTGGCCGCAGCACGCAGGGACAGCGTCTGGCTGCGCTTGCTGAGCTCGAGGGACGCGGTGGGCGCCGTGCCCGCGCCGCTGAACGCCACCGCGCCCAGTTTGGCGAGCAGGTTCATGGTGCCGACGGGCCTCACCAAGCCGATATCGCCGCCGAAGCCCGCGAAGGTGCGAGCGGCCGCACCCGACGCCTGGCGAACCTCGGCGCCGGCGAGGAGTACCGTCTCGCTCGTCAGCGGCGCGCCGCCCAGCTGCGCACGCAGCGTGAACGCCGAGAAGCCATCGGAGTCACCGAGCCCCCAGGTGGACGCCGCGCGTCCGTATTCCGGGATGTAGCTCAACGCGTCGCGGCGTTGGATCGCAAGCAGGCGACGGCCCTCGATCACCCGCGGATCATCCGGGGCCAGGGCCGCGGCGCGCAGGTACGCCTGCCGCGCGAGCTCACGCTCCTGGCGCCAGCGATGGATGTCGCCCTGCATCAGCGCCGCCTCGACGCCCGGCTCGCGAATCTCGGAAGCCTGCGCATCCGCGAGCGCACCGGGCAGGTTGGCCTGGGCCGCGCGAAGGCGGGCACGCGCCATCAGGCGCTCGGCCGTGGCGGCATGGAGGATCAGCGTGTCGTACTGCGCCTCGGCGCGCGGCAGGTCGCCGGTACGCTCGAGGTCCTGGGCGAAGCGAAATCGCAGCGCGTCGTCGTCGGGGCGGAACGCGACGAGACGCGAGAGCAGCGGCAGCGTGAGGCGGACGTCGTTCACCTCGAAGAGCACGCCGCGGGCCTCGGCAAAGCGTTGCTGGTCGGGGTTCCGCGCCATCAGGCGTTCGAAGGCTCCGACCGCACCCGCATCGTCGCCCATGCGGGCGCGCACGCGGGCGTAGGCGAGCAGGGCGCCGTCCCGGCTCGAGTCGGCGGCGACGACCTCGGCGAGCACGCGGCTGGCCAAGGCCAGGCTGTCCGCCGAGAGTGCCACGTCGGCGGCCTCCTCGCGCAGGGCCAGCGTGGTGTCCACGGTGAAGGCCGCCTGGTAGTGCTCGAGCGCCGCCGCGGGGCGCCGGTCACGCACGAGTGCGCGCGCCAGCACGAGGCGATAGTGCAGTTCGTCGGGATACTCGTCCACCCAGCGCTGCGCCGCTGCGACGTCGGGATTCAGCGAGCGGCGGACGATGAGCCGGAGTTCATCGACCGTGGGATCCACGAAGGGCGGGATGGGATCGAGCAGGACGTCGGCACGCGCCGGGTCACCGGCGTCGGCGGTGGCCTTGGCGAGGGCGATGCGCACCATGTAGCGCGAGTCGTCCACGCGCAGCAGGGTACCGAGTGCCTCGCGCGCCTCTGCCGGCGGCAGCTCGTTCAGGATGCGGAACACCGCCTCACGCAGGACCACGCGGTCGCTGCCGTCGCGGAGATAGGTGCGGTAGTGAAAGACGCCACGCTGTCGCCGCCCGACCTCAAAGGCAAGGCGTGCGCAGTCCACCCGACGCTCCCGGTCGTCCGGATACGTGGCAAGCCAGCGCTCGAGCACCTCGTAGGCCTCGACGAGCCGGCCGTCCTCGCGGAACATGTAGAGCGTGTCGAGGAGGGCGGCCTCGGGCTCCGGCTGCCATGGCGTGGTGGTATCCACCCAGACCTCCGGCACGCGGCTGCGCTCTACGGCTTCCGCCGCGCTGCGCTTCACCTCACCCTCGGTGACCGCCCAGAACGAAGAGACGGCGCCAAAGGTCAGCGCCGCCAACCCACCGCCGTACGCAATTGCGTAGCCGAGGCCAAAGGACTTCTTCTTCACCTAGCCAGCCGTGAACCCGAACATCTGGTACACGCGGTCCCTCTCGGCGGGGAAGCCCACGCGCTCGGCCTGCAGCGGCGCGCCGCCCATTTCCGACCACTGCGCGTCCACGCGTGCGAGCAGGCCGTCGAGATCCGAGGGGCGCGCGCCCTCGAGGTAGGCGAGCACGACGTCCCCGGACACCCCGGCGAAGTCGCCGCTGTCCACGCGCAGCACGCGCACGATCAGGCCGGCCAGCGCGCTGATGTCGCCGCCGGGCGAGGACAGGCGGAGGATGGTGAAGAAGGGGTCCCGCACCGCGCCGAGCACCGAGGTGACCGTGGCGGCGAATCCCTGCTCGTCGAAGAGCTGGTAGCGATTCTGGTCGTCCGTCGGCTGGAGCACCGCCGGGATGCCCTGGTCGCGGCTGGCGACGGCCTTGGAGCGTCCACGGCGCACGATGCTCCGGAGCCGCTCGATGAACTCGGGCTCGGCAATCCTCGTTCCGAGGAAGTCGTCGGCCCCGGCGCGCAGGGCGCGGGTACGGTCGCTTGCCCGGAGGTGATAGGGCGTGACCAGCAGGATCGGCGTGCGGATGTCTGCGGTGCGCAGCAGGCGCACCGCCTGGAGGGCATCCTCGAGCGTCTCGCGCTGCACGCAGAGCAGCAGCGCACCGATCCCATCGCGGAGCGACTCGGCGAACTCGGGTGGCATCGACGCGCGCACGGTGACGCTGAACCGCGTGCCAAGCGCGCTGAGCAGGCTCTCGGGAAAGGGCGCGCCGAGCCGCACGACCAGGAGGCGGCGGCGCAGCTCCTCGATCAGCGTATCCTCCTTCACGTTTGGCTCGCCATCCTGGGCATAGCCAAAGCCGGCGTCGATCTTGTAGCGCACGGGCGCCACCGAGGGCGCCTGCTGGCGCAGCTTGCGGATTTGGATGGTGCCGCGGCGGCGGCCGTGCTCGGAGCCCACGAGGTGGAACACCCCGCCCGCACGCTGCAGCAGCGGCTCCAGCCGCTGGTCGTAGAGGCCCGCGAGGTCCCCGGGATAGGTGATCATCGCCGTGGCCTGCACCGCGTCCAGGAAATCGACCAGCGAGAAGATGGACTGCGACCCGGCGCCGCCGCCCTCGAGGAAGGGCACCACGGAATCGACCGCGATGCGCTGCACGGGCTCGTCACCGATGTGGCGCAGCAGTTCCTCGAAGGCCAGCGTCGGCGTGGCGGCGCGCATGAAGCGACGCACGAAATCGAGCTGGTAGGTGACGATGCGCACCCGGTCGCTGACCAGGGCTTCGCCGAGGTCGATGCCGAGGAACTCTGCGGAGTCCAGCAGGTCGCCGGGATCGTCGTGGGTCAGCAGCAGCGCGCGCTCGCCGGCCTGCACGCCGGCGTCGATGAACTCGAGACAGGCGCAACTCTTGCCCGTGCCCGGATTGCCGGAAACGATGTAGGGACGGCCGGCGACGAATCCCCCGACCTGGCGATCGAGCGGGGCCAACCCGCTCCGGACTAACGCGTTCATTTCACTCCGAGAATCCGCCAGACGGCGGGGTCTTCCAAGCCGAGTCGCCAGATGGCGACGGTCCGGACGCCTTGCGCACGAACATCCCGTAAATTTTCTGCAAGGAGCGGGCCATCCGACAGCCAGACATCGCCTGAATCGCCAAGTTGGAGACGAAGCGCCCCGGAGATGCTGTCCCGTCCAGCTTCCCGTCCGGATTGGCGTGCCAGCGCCTGCAGCTCATCCCAACCCACGGTCTCGCCGGGGCTGCCGGGCTTCCAATGGTAGGCATAGACCGGCAGGGCCGCGACCACCCGGTCGGCGCCGGCGGCGGCGACCCAGGTGGAGAGCTGCTCCGCCGCCCAACCGCGGGCAGCAACCGGGCCCGGCTCCGATCCGGCCCAATGCTGGTCATAGAGCATTACCAGAAGCCGGTCCACGCGGGGCAGCAGCAGACGCGGCGGATAGGCGGCGGTGTCGTAGGCCGGGACCGCAATCGAAACGTCCTTCGCCCCGCCCCGTCTGGCGGCAGCGGCCAGGGCCCCGACCACCACCGTGAGGTCCGCGGTGTCCGCCACGGCCAGCGCCTCGAGGTCGAGCACTACCCCCTCGTAGCGCTCCTCCGCGACCAGCCGCGCCAGCTCGTCCGCGGCGCGCGACCGGGCGACCGGATCCGCGGCCAGTCGTCGCACGGCCTCGGGATGGAAGCGATCGCCGCGATACGAGGACACGATCGTGAAGCGTGCCGGCCGCTCACCGCGCGTGCTGCGCAACGTATCGGGAAAGAGGGCCTCCGGCAGTCCGCCGAGCGTGTCCAGCGCGATCCAACCCGTAATCAGCGTGGCGCCCCGGGCAACGTCGCGCACGACCGCGGTGTTGCTGCGCGCGTCCCAGGGTGCGGTGAAGACCCACACGCGTGGATGCGAGGCGCAGGCGGTCGCGAAGGCGAACACGGCAGCGGCGAGCGCCCGGCGTCCCATTACTGCCTCACCGGCCGGCCGGCGGCTCGGGCGGTTCGATGTCCGACGGAATCGTCGCGGGCTGGCCGTTGAGCCGGCGGAGAATCAGGGCCTGGCGGCGCTCCATCACGGACGGCGCCATCGCGGGCGTGGATGCGCGTGGCGTGGCGAGCGTGGCGGCGAGTGCAGCAGCCTGCGCCTTCGTAAGGTCCTTCGCACTCCGCTTGTAGTACGACCGTGCCGCTGCCTCCACACCGTAGATGCCCGGGCCGAACTCGGCCACGTTCAGGTACAGCTCGAGAATGCGCTCCTTCGGCAGGTTCCCGGCCACACGCCGTGTCACCAGCAGCTCCCGGAACTTGCGGAAGAGCCCTTCGTTGGCCGGGAAGTACACCGCCTGCACCAGCCGCTGGGTCAGCGAGCCGGAGCGGCCCACGCCCCCCATCTGCTCCAGCAGGCCGGGCAGCACGGCGAAGAGGTCGGAGCGGTCGACGCTGTTGCCCCACTCGAAGGCATCCCGCTCGTAGCCTGCTGCGCGCCGCATCGCACTCCAGTCGTTGCCCTGCCGCACGGGGAAGAGCGTGTCCACGCCGAACACCGCAGCGTCGGCCATGGCCGGGGCAATCTCCGACATGGCCACCGGCGTGAACTTGCGACAGGACGCGAGGTCGGCGCGGATGCCCTCGCAGCTGCCCTCCGCGCCCGACGCGTTCCCGCGGCGCACGGCGGCCTCGGCCTCGGCTTCACGCGCCTGCATGAGCGCCGTGGTGGTCGGCAGGTCAGTGGCCAGCGAGCCAAGGGTCGGCAAGAAGAACAGCCAGCCCAGGAAGCCCGCCAGCAAAATCGTGAGGATGCCGGGCGCACGAAAGCGGCGCTTCACGACCTGCTGTTCGGGGGGCCGGAGCAGCGTGCGAGGCCAGTTGGCCTTCTGCGCCTCCAGCTGCGCGGCCGCGGCGGCCTGGTCCAGTGGCGCGACCGGCATCGCGTCCACAGTCGAGCCCTTCACGCCCGGATTGGTGTCGAGGCGCGGGACAGCGGCCATGCCGGACGTGCCCGACGTCGCGACTGCGACGTTGCGCTGGCTCGGACGCGTAGGCGGGCGCGGCGTGTTCATGATCGGCGCCGGCGTGCGCGGCGTGTTGATGCGCTTGACGGCCTGCGTGGTGCCCGCGCCGGTGGCGAAGGCCTGCACGAGGAGCCGGAACTCCTCCTCGTCACCAGGCGTCATGTCGCGGAAGACCTGCGCCACCTCCTCGCAGGTGCCGTAGCGGTCCTCGGGCGCCTTGTTCAGCATCCGCATCACCACCGCCTCGACCTCGGGCGGACAGTCGGGGCGCAGCTGGTGGATGGGCTGCGGCGGCTCCGCATGGTGCTGAAAGATCAGCGCCACCACGGAGTCGCCGGTAAACGGCGGCCGCCCGGTGAGCATCTCGTAGGCCACGCAGCCCAGCGAGTACTGGTCGGAGGCGCCGGTCGTGGCCTTGGAGCCGCTGCTCTGCTCCGGGCTCATGTAGGTCGGCGTGCCGATGGCCGACCCGGTGGCGGTGAGGCTGGAGACCTCCTGGACCTTGGCGATTCCGAGGTCGGTGAGCACGACCCAGCCGTCCTTGTCCAGCATCATGTTGCCGGGCTTGATGTCCCGGTGGACGATGCCGTTGCGATGCGCATACCCCAGCGCGTCGGCCACCTGCGCGATCACGCGCACCACCAGCACCACGGGCAGCTGCTGGAAGCCCCGGATGACGTCATCGAGTGGCTTGCCGTCGATGAACTTCATCACGAAGAAGATGATGTCCCGCGCCTCGCGGATGGCGTAGACGGGGATGATGTGCGGGTGGTTGAGCCGGGCCCCCGTGCGGGCCTCGCGGAGGAAGCGGTCCACCATTACGTCGCCGGCATTGAACAGCTCCGACGACATCACCTTAATGGCGACCTTGCGGTCCAGGGAGATGTCGTGGCCAAGGTACACGGTGGCCATGCCGCCGCGCCCAAGCTCACGCTCGATGCGGTACTCGCCAGCGGTCATCCGCGCGAGCCGCTCCATCACGGGGTCGGCCGCCTGGCGGGGGGGCGTCGGGCCCCCGACTACCGGCAGGGTTTCCTGGTCGATAGCCGGACGGGGCGGGGAATCTGCGGGAGGCTGTTCGTCAGACATTGGCAATAGGGGTCGCCCGGTCGGAAACCACCCGGTCGATTGAGGGGGAATGTCCCGTCCCTGCAGGGTGTGCGCAAGGGTTTTGAGGGGCGTGACGCGCGACAATGTTGCCCCTTCCACCGATCAAGGGACCGTGCGATGACCTGGGATCTGCTCGTGCCGATTCTCTACCTTGCGGACGTCGCTTAGATCGGCCTCCGGGTCGGCCGCCGCACGCAGGATGCGGAATCGCCGTTTCTGGCGGGTCGGGGCCTGGACTTCGGCGTCGTCGGCACGTCGCTCTTTGCCTCGAACGCATCGAGCACCACGCTCATCGGCCTCGCCGGTGCCGCCGACGGCAACACCAGCGACCCGATCACGCCCGCGAGGAGGAGGATTGTGCGATGCTTCACCCGCGGAATATTCATCGGGAAGCCGGGTGCCGTCCCGTTTCTGCCACTCGCAGCACTTCCAACCATTTCCAAGAGGCATGTCGATGCCGTCTCATCCGTTCCGCTGCGCCGCTGCACTGCTCATGCTGGCCGTGTCCGTGTCCGAGGCGAACGCCCAGGCGAACACGCGCGACGAGACGCGCCGCACGATTCGTATCCGCTACGGCACCGTGGACACCATCGCGCGGGCCCGGATGCAGTCCGAGGCGGGATCCAACGCCGTGCTCGGCGGTGTGATCGGCGCGGCCGCAACGCACGATCGCCGAAACCAAGCGCGCAATGCGGCGGCCGGCGCGCTGGTCGGCGCCCTACTGACGAGGGCCGCGGAGAACCGCCACCCAATGGACGAGATCACCGTCCGCCTCGCAGACGGCTCCATCCTGAAGGTGATTCAGGACCATGCCGACGGACTGCGCGCGGGCGGCTGCGTCTCCGTCGAGGAAGGCCAGCACACCAACGTCCGCAGCGTTGCACCGGAACACTGCGCGCCAGCGGCAGTGGCGGATGCCGACGTCGCGGCGCATCACGAGGCACAGGCTGGTGCCTGCGAGCGCACCAAGGAGCAGCTGGTGGACGCGCGCACCGAGGAGGAATTTGAGTTCATCTCCCGCAAGATCCGGATGCTCTGCCACTAGCGCGGACCGGCAGCCGGGCCGCCAGGGAGAAGCGCTCCCTTGCCATCCGTTCATCCGGATACTAGGATATAAGCGACAACCGATCCCCGTGGCGATTTCGAGGCAAATTGCGGCCACGTAAAACATCCAGCTAAAGCGCCGGCCCGGTGCGCCTCGACGCCCCGGGCCTTTGTGCTTTCCGGACTCCCGTGCACGCTCCGAACCCGTCGTCCCCGTTCCAGGTCTCCTTCGAGTTCTTCCCGCCCAAGACGGCGGAGATGGAGGCCACGCTCTGGCGCTCGATCACGCGGCTGGCGCCGCTGGCGCCGCGCTTCGTCTCCGTCACCTACGGTGCCGGCGGCAGCACGCGCGAGCGCACGCACCACACGGTGCATCGCATCCTGCAGGAGACCGCACTCACGCCGGCCGCGCACCTGACCTGCGTGGCGGCGACGCGCGAGGAAATCGACGCGGTGGCCGATGACTACTGGGCGGCCGGTGTGCGACACGTCGTGGCCCTGCGCGGAGACGTGCCCGGCAGCGAAGCGCCGTACTTCCCCACCCCGGGCGGCTACGCGTATGCGGCCGAGCTGGTGGAGGGGCTGCGCCGGCGCCACGACTTCGAGGTCTCCGTCGCGGCGTATCCAGAGACGCACCCCGAGGCTGCGTCACCGCAGGCCGACCTCGACAACCTGAAGCGCAAGCTCGACGCCGGCGCCACGCGCGCCATCACGCAGTTCTTCTTCGACAACTGGAACTTCCTCCGCTTCGTGGACCGCGCACGCAAGGCAGGCATCAACGCCCCGATCGTCCCCGGCATCATGCCGGTCACGAACTTCACGCAGACGGCGAAGTTCGCGAAGACCGCAGGCGCCACGGTGCCCGCCGACTTTGCGCGGCACTTCGAGGGCCTCGAGGACGATGCCGAGACCCGGAAGCTGGTGTCGGCCTCGCTGGTGGCCGAGCAGGTGACGCAGCTCGCGCAGGCCGGCGTGACGGACTTCCACTTTTACACGCTGAACCGGGCGGACCTGGCGTATGCGATCTGTCATATGCTTGGGCTCAGGCCTCAGGGCGGCACCAAACCTGGCGAAGGCCGGAGGCCGGAGGACGGAAGCCTCGGGGCGGCGTCATGACAGCCTCCGCCATTCGTCCTTCGTCCTTGACGAGAGCGCAGCGAATCGCCGCCCTGCACAGCACGGCCGCCGAGCGTCTGCTGATCATTGACGGCGCCATGGGCACCATGGTGCAGGAGCATCGGCTCACCGAGGCCGACTACCGCGGGGAGCGCTTTGCCGACTGGTCGCGCGACCTCAAGGGCAACAACGACCTGCTTGTGCTGACGCGACCGGACGTGGTGGGCGGCATCCACCGCGCGTACCTCGAGGCCGGCGCGGACATCATCGAGACGGCGACGTTCAACTCGACGCGTGTCTCGATGGCCGACTACGGCATGCAGGCCGTGGTGCGCGAGCTCAATTTTGAGGGGGCGCGGCTGGCCCGCAGGATCTGCGACGAGTTCGAGTCGCGCGACGGGAGGCCACGCTGGGTCGCCGGCGTGCTGGGTCCGCTGAATCGTACGGCCTCGCTCTCCCCGGACGTGAACGACTCGGGGGCGCGGAACATCACCTTCGCCGAGCTGGTGGAGGCGTACACCGAGGCCACCGAGGGCCTGCTGGACGGTGGCGCGGACGTGATCCTGATCGAGACGATCTTCGACACGCTGAACGCCAAGGGGGCGATCTTCGCCGTCGAGGAGGTCTTCGCGCGGCGCGGCGAGCGCGTACCGGTCATGCTCTCGGGCACCATCACCGACGCCTCGGGGCGCACGCTCACCGGCCAGACCACCGAGGCGTTCTGGAACTCGGTGGCGCACGCGCGGCCGTTCAGCGTGGGGCTCAACTGCGCCCTTGGCGCCAAGGACCTGCGGGCCTACGTGCAGGAGCTCTCGCGCATCGCCGACTGCTACGTGACGGTGCACCCCAACGCAGGCCTGCCGAACGAGATGGGCGGCTACGACGAGACGCCCGCCTACACGGCCAGCGTGCTGCAGGAGTTCGCCGCGGCGGGCCTCGTGAACGCCGTCGGCGGCTGCTGCGGCACGACGCCGGCGCACATCCGCGCCATCGCCGAGGCGGTGCGCAGGCTCCCGCCGCGCGCGATTCCCGACGTGCCGCCGCGGCTCCGCCTCAGCGGCCTCGAGCCACTGACCATCGGGCCGGACTCGAACTTCGTGAACGTCGGCGAGCGCACGAACGTCACCGGCTCCAAGAAGTTCGCCGAGCTCATCCTCGGCGGGCACTACGACCAGGCGCTGGAGGTGGCGCGGCAGCAGGTCGAGGCCGGGGCCGTGATCATCGACATCAACATGGACGAGGGCATGCTCGACGCCGAGGCGGCGATGACGCGCTTCCTCAACCTCGTGGCGTCGGAGCCGGCGATCTCCAAGGTCCCGCTGATGATCGACTCGTCCAGGTGGACGGTGATCGAGTCCGGCCTGCGCTGCCTGCAGGGCAAGGGCATCGTGAACTCCATCTCGCTCAAGGAGGGCGAGGCAGAGTTCATCCGGCAGGCCACGCTGGTACGTCGCTACGGCGCGGCGGTGATCGTGATGGCCTTCGACGAGCAGGGCCAGGCCGACACGGTGGAGCGGAAAGTGTCCATCTGCGAGCGCGCCTACCGCGTGCTCACGGAGCAGGTCGGCTTCCCGCCGCAGGACATCATCTTCGACCCGAACATCTTTGCCATCGGCACGGGCATCGAGGAGCACAACGGCTACGCCGTGGCCTTCATCGAGGCCACGAAGGAGATCAAGGCGCGGCTGCCCCACGCCCGCATCTCGGGCGGCGTAAGCAACGTCTCGTTCTCGTTCCGCGGCAACAATCCGGTACGTGAGGCCATCCACGCGGTGTTCCTCTACCACGCCGTGAAGGCCGGCATGGACATGGGCATCGTGAATGCCGGCGCGCTGGTCATCTACGAGGACATCCCGGCGGACCTCCGCGAGCGCGTGGAGGACGTGGTCCTCAACCGACGCGCCGACGCCACCGAGCGACTGCTCTCCGTGGCCGACGACGCCAGGGGCCAGGCCACGAAGCGGAAGGCCGACCTGTCCTGGCGCGGGGCGCCGGTGCACGAGCGGCTGCAGCATGCCCTGGTGCACGGCATCGCCGACTTCGTGGTGGACGACACCGAGGAGGCGCGGCGGCTGTTCGACCGACCCATCGAGGTGATCGAGGGCCCGCTGATGGATGGCATGAACATCGTCGGCGACCTCTTCGGCGCCGGCAAGATGTTCCTGCCACAGGTGGTGAAGTCGGCGCGCGTCATGAAGCGCGCGGTGGCACACCTGGTGCCCTACATCGAGGCCGAGAAGGCGGCGAACCCTGAGGCCCGCACCAAGGGGCGCATCGTGATGGCCACCGTGAAGGGCGACGTCCACGACATCGGCAAGAACATCGTGGGCGTGGTCCTGCAGTGCAACAACTTCGAGGTCATCGACCTCGGCGTGATGGTGCCCTGCGCGAAGATCCTCGAGGCGGCACGCACGCACGGCGCGGACCTGATCGGCCTCTCGGGGCTGATCACGCCATCGCTCGAGGAGATGGCCTTCGTGGCCGGTGAGATGCAGCGCGAGGGGTTCACCATGCCGCTGCTCATCGGCGGCGCCACGACCAGCAAGGTGCACACGGCAGTGAAGATCGCGCCGCAATATGACGGACCCGTGGTGCACGTCCTTGATGCCTCGCGCGCCGTTGGCGTGGCCGGGACGCTGACCAGCGAGACCGGCCGCGACGGCTTCGTACAGGAGGTCCGCGACGAGTTCGAGCAGGTCCGCCGCGACCGCGCCGCGCGGCAGCGCGAGGTCCCGCGCCAGTCGTTGGCGGACGCCCGCGCCAACCGGCCGCGCCTCACCTGGGACGGCGACGCGCCGACGCCCAGCTTCGAGGGCGTGCGTGTGTTCGACGACTTCCCGCTCCAGGAGCTGGTGCCGCGCATCGATTGGACGCCGTTCTTCCAGACCTGGGAGCTCGCCGGCGCCTACCCCGCGATCCTCGACGATCCGGTCGTCGGCGAGGCCGCGCGGAACCTGTTCCGCGACGCGCGCCAGATGCTGGAGCGTATCGTGGACGAGCACTGGCTGCGCGCCCGCGCGGTGGTTGGCTTCTTCGAGGCCCGTTCCGACGGTGCGGAACAGATCGAGGTGCGCCGGCCCGCCGAGGGATGGACCCTCCCGGGAGAGACGGCGCAGATCCAGACCATCCGCCAGCAGATGGTGAAGGGCGACGGTCGGCCCAACTATGCGCTGGCGGACTTCGTGGCCCCCGCCGAGCGCGGCCTGCGCGACTGGATGGGCGCCTTCGTCGTCACCACCGGCCTCGGACTCGACGAGAAGGTGGCTGAGTTCGAGGCCGCACACGACGACTACTCGAGCATCATGGTGAAGGCCCTGGCGGACCGCCTGGCGGAAGCCTTCGCCGAGCGCCTGCACGAGCGGGTGCGGCGCGAGCTCTGGGGCTACGCCCCCAACGAGCACCTCGACAACCAGGCGTTGATCAGGGAGCAGTACCAGGGCATCCGGCCCGCGCCGGGATATCCCGCCTGCCCGGACCACACCGAGAAGGGGACGATCTTCGCGCTGCTCGACGCCGAACGGCGCTCAGGCGTGCACCTCACCGAGAGCTACGCCATGCATCCTACGGCGGCGGTGGCGGGGTGGTACTTCTGGCACCCCGAGGCCCGGTATTTCGGCGTAGGCAAGATCGAACGGGACCAGGTGGAGGCCTACGCGGCCCGGAAGGGCGTCAGCCAGACGGAGGCGGAACGTTGGCTCGCGCCGATCCTGAACTATGACCGGGGTGGCCGCGGCTGAGGGCTGTCGGACCTCGGACCCCCGGGGCCGGCGGGCGGACCGCCGGCGACGCTCCATCCGGCGCCGTAGGGCGGATATCTTACCAGACGGCGCGATGCGCGCCCCGTTTCCCCCGACTGAAAGAGCGATGACGCGAGACACTCTCTCCGCCCATCCCCCGCTGACCACCCTCTCCGAGGAGGAGCAGGCGTTCCGGGATGCCGTGGCGGAATTCGTGAATGGCGAGGTGCGCCCCCGCGTCGTGCAGATGGAGCGCGAGGCGAAGCTCGACCCGGCCCTCATCACGGCCTACTTCGAGATGGGCCTGATGGCCATCCAGACGCCCGAGCAGTACGGAGGCGCCGGTGGTTCCGTGATGATGGTGACGCTGGCCGTGGAGGAGATCTCCAAGGCCGACGGCGCCTCGGCCATCATGGTGGACGTGCAGAACACGCTGGTGGCGAACCCGATGCTCTCGGCCGGTACGCCGGAGCAGCTCGCCGCCTGGATGCCGAAGCTGGCCAGCGGCACCGTGGGCGCGTATGCACTCTCCGAGGCCTCCAGCGGGTCGGATGCCTTCGCGCTGCAGACCCGCGCCGTCCGCAAGGGCGACGGCTGGGTGCTGAACGGCCGGAAGCTCTGGATCACGAACGGTGCCGAGGCAGGGCTCTACGTGATTTTCGCGACCGTGGACCCGGGCAAGGGCTACAAGGGCATCACCGCCTTCGTCGTCGAACGCGACACGGCCGGCTTCTCCGACGGCAAGAAGGAGGACAAGCTCGGCATCCGCGCCTCCAGCACCACCGAGCTGATCCTCGAGGACGTGTTCGTCCCCGACTTCAACGTCCTCGGCCCGGTGGGGCAGGGCTACAAGATCGCCATCAGCGCCCTCAACGAGGGCCGCATCGGCATCGGTGCGCAGATGATCGGCGTGGCGCAGGGCGCGCTCGACGCCGCCGTGGCGTACCTGAAGGAGCGCCAGCAGTTCGGCAGGCCGCTCACGGAGTTCCAGGGCATCCAGTTCCAGTTGGCGCAGGCGGCCACGGAACTCGAGGCCGCGCGGCTGATGGTCTACAACGCCGCCCGCATGCACGATGCCGGCCAGGACATCGCACAGGCCGGTGCGATGGCGAAGCTGCTCAGCTCACAGGTGGCGGAGCGCGTGACCTCGCTCTGCGTGGAGCTCTTCGGTGGCTACGGCTACACCAAGGACTATCCGGTGGAGAAGTTCTACCGCGACGCGAAGATCGGGACGATCTACGAAGGGACGTCGAACATGCAGCTGTCGACGATTGCGAAGGGGATGCTGAGGTAGAACGACGGACGGAAGTGAACGACAGGGCGAGGGAGCAGGCTTCGGGCCAGCTCCCTCGCATCGTTTCCTAGCTTTCGGCCTCCGTCCCCCGTCCTTCGTCCGTGGCCACGCTCACCCCGATGTACACGAGGATGGTCGTCACCAATGTCAGCCCCGTGACCGTCACGCCGGCCGGCAGGGAGATCCAGCGGAGATACGCCGCGGACTCGAGCGCGAGGGTAAGCGTGAGCCCGGTGACGATGCTCGCGATGGCCGCGGCCCTGGTGCCGCCTTCCCAGGCCAGGCCGATGGCCAGTGCAGGCACCAGCGTGCAGGCGAAGAGGCCGTAGCCGAAGATGCCGAGAAATGCGACCAGCGTGCCGCTGAGCTGGGCCGTGAGGGCGCCGGCGATGCTGAGCACGATCGTCCACAGGCGGCCGCGGCGGAGCAGCGTGGCGGCGTCGCGCGGGCGGCCGAGGGCTTTCGGGATGTCGTGCGTGATGGCCGCCGCACCGATGTTCAGGAAGGCGTTCACCGTGCTCATGATCGCGGCCGCGACACCGGCGAACACAAGCGCGGCCACGACCGGCGGCACGAAGCGCAGCAGGAAGGTCGGCGTGGCATCGTCGGCGCGCGCGAGAGGCTCCAGCGCGCCCACGGTCACCAGGGCCTTCACGGCAATGCCCACGCCGACGAACAGCAGCTGTGCCAGGAGCATCGCGACAGTCATCAGGATCGGGTACCAGCGCAGGCGGCGCAGGTCCTTCAGCATGTAGTACTTGTGCGCGATGTGCGGCTGGCCCAGGGAGCCCACCGCGAATACGAAGAAGAAGCTCAGCGCGACCATGGCACCGCGGGTCCCCCAGGGACCGAGGAATGCGGGGTCCACGGCCTGCATCGCCCGGGTCATCGCCGCAAGGCCCTGCCCGGCGTCCAGCGCGAAGACGAAGACGATGGTCGAGGCGAGCGCCATCAGGGTGCCCTGGAAGACATCCACCCAGATCCCGGCGAGGATGCCGCCCGACGCGGAGTAGGCCAGCGTGATGGCGGCGCCGATCCAGATGCCCCAGGTGAGTCCGACGCCGAAGAGCGCATCCACCACCAGCCCCAGGGCAAGCACGTTGGTGCCGAGGTAGCCGACCACGCCGACGAGGATGGCCAGCGCCCCCAGGCCCTGCGCGGCGGGTGAGTCGTAGCGCTGGCCGATGGCGTCGGGGATCGTGACGAGACCGTGCGCAGCGCCCAGCTCACGCATCCGCCTGCCCAGCACCAGTGCACCGTAGGTGTTGGTCAGCGCAGCAGGCAGTATGATGAAGAGCGCCGTGAGGCCAATCGTGTAGACCAGACCGGGCCCGCCGATGAAGGCGAAACCGGACAGCGTGGACGCCATCGCGGCGAGCGCGAAGGGCAACAGCCCGACCCCGCGACCGGCGACGAAGAAATCCTCGGCACTCCGCGTGCGGCGTGCGGCCCACCAGCCGATCAGGGCGCAGGCTGCGAAGTATGCCGCGCCGACGGCGAGTACCAGCGGGGAGCTGCCCCCCTCAGGCATCCGTGCTCACCTGCACTTCGCGCGGAAAGGCCCAGGCGTAGGCGATGGGCAGCAGCAGCATCGGGACGGCGCCACAGGCGAGCAACATCAGCGCCGTGATGCGCGGCAGGCCGAGGAGCAGCGGGCCGTCGATGGTTGGCGGCGCGCCCGCCAGCGCCAGCGCGAATCCAGCGAAGGTGCAGGAGCAGGCGACGAGCACCGCGGCCCGAAGGCGCGGGGCGTTCGGGCCCGCCCCGAGCAGGCCGAGTCCGGTGAGGACCAGCGTCGCGCCGGCGGCCATCAGCCAGGGAGCGGCATCACCAGTGGAGAGGAACGTCAGCGCGTAGGCCAGCGCCACCAGCAGGGCACCGATGCCGAGGAGCGTGACGGGAAACGGACTGCGCATCGCCCAAAGGTGTGCTGGCGGGCGGGCGAGTGGGAGGTGCGCCGAAACGAAGCGGGAGGTGCCGTCCGGCAC